>NZ_JACJUZ010000027.1:0-58243 GCF_014299995.1 Sphaerospermopsis sp. LEGE 00249
CTCTTTTAGGTGTTTTAATAGCTTTTCTCTCTGTTCTTGAGACAGATGGTTTTTTGCTGGCATAATTCAGAAGCGATCGCTTAGTTACTTAATTCCCTATTATACAATCTAGCTGCACAACAGCTTATGGCATTCAGCGAAAGAATATATAGCCCACAGATTATTTGAATCAGTAGAACAGTTAGAAGAATTATTAAATAAATTGCTAAACGAAGGAGGTCTTATTATTAAATGGGAGCGCAAAGTTAAAAATAAAGGTAATGCTGTTTATTCGATTTAGCTGCACAACAGCTTAGATTGAATGCTAACGAACTGAATAACAATTTTCTGGATAGTTTATAAAAATTTATTAATGATAATCAAATAATAAGCAAATTAAATTAACGTAAAATTTAGGAATTACTTAGTATTTCCTCTGATTGCTACTGTCGGAAATGATCACTAAGCCAAAAAATTAATATATAGCTGTAGACAGAGTAGTTACGACATCAATTTATTATCATTATTATCAAACTTTGATTACAAGAGGTTTTTACTCCTGACACCTGACTCTTGTACGGGCGAAGCATTCGGAAAATAGCCTTTTCATAAAATTGATAATTGGTCGCCCGAATGCTTCGCCCCTACGACTTGATATAGCAATTCACCTATCTGATGTCATGATAATCACATTTCACCATAATTGCAAGCACATCATAGCTGATTCTTGAGGTAATTTTTTTGTGGCTTTTTAAGTCGAATTGGACGGTCTCAAGAAGTGTGAAGCAAGCCAATTGGCTACTTTGAAAAGTAGGGTTCGCAAGCTTTTATCCACATCAGAAAATTTACGTGATGCAATGGAAATCGTTCTCAAGCAAGCAGCGTCCTAATTAACTTGGCTACAGCTATAGCTTGCCCAAATTTTAATATATTTTGGGCAATTTTTATCACAGATGTCTTAACATTCAACACTTCTGTAAATAAAGGTATCCCCTCAAGAGATGTGTTTCCTGTTGTCTGAATTATGAATTGCTTTCCAAGCTCTTTTCAAAACTTTCTTAGTAGATAATGAAAAATCGCCTTTATTCATCATCCAGTCATAATAACCAGGATCTTTGGAAAAAACTTCTAACAAACTCTGACCTTTATATTTACCAAAGTTAAACAAAATAGCTTGCTTCTGCTCATCATAAATCAACTTATTACTAGGATCTAAAAAATTAAATGTAGTCAGTTGACTTAAAACTTTAATATCATTGGTAATTGGTACAGGAACAGGAGAACCATCATTACTATATTCTACATTTTCATAACGTTGAATTTGTGCTTTAAAAACTTGATAGGTAGCACAAATATCAACTGCTGCATCATGCGCTCCTTCTAAATCTTGACCACAATAAAACCTATAAGCTGCTCTTAAATTGCGTCGTTCCATTGTGTGAAAAATACTTTGTACATCTACTAAATTTCTCCCTGATAATTTTAAACAAAGTCCTGCACGTAAAAATTCTTCTACCAGCAGAGGAATATCAAATTTATTGGAATTAAAACCAGCTAAGTCACTATCATCAAGAAAATTTAAATAGTCAACAGCAATTTCTGAAAATGTCGGTGCATCTTTTACATCATCATCATAAATTCCATGTACTAATGAAACAGTAGGAGGAATAGGAATTGTGGGATTAATTATCTGGTTTTTCAGTTCTTCCCTACCATCGGGAAATACTTTGAGGATAGCAATTTGTACAATTCTATCTTTGATTATATCTACTCCTGTGGTTTCTAAATCAATAAACGCCAGTGGTTTTAATAAGTTAAGTTTCATAAGGATTTGGGATTCTATATAATTGGTGTGTAATAATTGGTGTGTAATTTGACAAATAGATTATACGCAATTTGCACTCCCACTAGAACGTCGATTCAGTAATGCTAGGTAATCTGTTTTTACCTTGTAGGGGCGAAGCATTCGGGTGATAACCTATCGCTGAAACCAGTTCATATTCTGTCCGAATGCTTCGCCCTTACGATTAATGAATCGGTGTTCTAGGAAACTAATTATAAAATAATTATATCACATTCCGTTATGATCAAGATCATACTTGACCAGGTTGTGAAGTTTTAAAAATATGAGTAATTGAGTAATGAAGATAAAGCAAGGATGGATAAAATGGAAAATCAGCTTATTGATATGCGATTAGCGGTAAGTGCTTTATTGGAAACTGCTACTCATCATCAGCGTAATTTTGAAACTATGCAGCGTAACTTTGATACTTTGGTCTTGGAAATTAGAGATATGCGTTCTGATATGATGCAGATGCAGTCTGAGATTAGAGAAATACAGATGGATGTGCGGGGTTTGCAAACTGAAAATCGGCGGATTCTTGATATTTTGCAAAATCGTCCTCCTGAACAGGAATCTTAATTTTTAGTGAATTTTAAATTAGTGAATTTTAAATTAGTGACTTTTAAATATGTATTTTTAGATCCCTGACTCCTTTAAAAAGTTGGGGATATTTTTAATCACAAATCATATAACTCTTTAAACCAATTGATAAACCCCTGCACTTTAGGATTGTTGGGATTTAAAATATTATACTTTATAGCTTGATGTATTTGTCTCCCTGGTTCATTTTGCCATGCTAACCAGGTGTAAATTTCTGCTTTATCAATATAAGATTCTTTAAATGTTGCACCTTTATTTTTTGCTTCTCTGACTACTTCCTGTGCATATTCCCAAAGATATTCTCCCTGTTCGGGAATCATATAACCTAAAAATGTTTCTAACATTCCTTCTATAATATTATTTGGCATAATCCAAACACCAAATTTTTGATTATCTGGTGTATTAATAATTAACCCATTTTCTGGTAAAGCTTCAGGAAGATTAGGAATATTTGGAAAACAAGCATTTCTGATACTTTGCCAACGTAAAAAAGCATCATCATCAGCATCTACCATTAAACCTAAATGTGTGCGTCCTCTAGTTTGCAATTCTGTGTATATGAGATCAGAAGTAATATTTTCATAACCTCCACATTCTTGAATTGATATAATTGCTTCTTCTTTCTTATTACCCCAGAAAATCCCATTTTTTTCAATTAATTCTGGTATCACTCGTAAATCATCTTGACCTTCAACTAATAATTTTTTAGGTTTATCATTTTTTGCCATTGCTAACGTACCTCCAATTCTCTTTCCGCAGCAATGACCATTTGAGATTCATTGAAAACTATACTTTTTGATTTATCTTTCTCAATTCTATGAATCCTAATACCATCATCAGTGACATTTTCTTGTTGTGCAATTTCAGCCAAACTTTTCCAGCAATCGCTATTATGTGTAGTTGCAAAAACTTGTACATTTAGTCTTTTAGCTGTTTCCCAAATCATTTTCCACATACCGGACATTGTAGTAAAATGAAGTCCGGTATCTATTTCATCTACAAATAAATAACCATCTTTAGCTGATACTATAGCTAATGCAAGTCCTAATATTCGCCAAATTCCATCTCCCATACTTCCAATAGGTACACGCTGTTTTTTGTCACTAAGACGGACAAAAAAACCAGTATGTGAGTCAGCAACAGCAGAACGTAATCTCGCTATCTTATTAGTTTTTTGGACATTTGCTGTAGCAATACGTTCAATTTTTGGATCAATTATTTTCAACGCTTCTGTTGCTAGTTCTTCTTCAGGAGTTAATACCACTTCCTCAAATAATTCTTTCATATTTGTAGTATTTAAAGAAGAAGCATTGACAAATATTGTCTTATTCAATTGATTCTTTTTGTCTCGGCTAGAACGTTTAATCAGTCTCAAGGATAAGCAATTATTATCTAACAGAGGCATATTTACAATTTCTTTAGCTTCATTTTCTCTATTCCAAATTACTCGGAAGTTTAGGCTTTTGAAATTACTTGATAATTCTTCAATAAGTTCTCTTTTTTTTTCTTCGTCTAACTCTTCTAACTCCTCTAAATCAGCATCAATATGTAACTTTATACTTCCTATATTGACAGAAAACTCTTCTTGAACATTGTCATTAATTCCTGAAATAGAAAATTGACTATCTATATCAAATTGATGATCGTAAAATAAATGACAAATATCTAGTTCACGCTCTTCTCCTGGATCATCACTCCAAAAATACTCACCCCGGTTAATCATTATTTCACCGAGTGGTTCAAGATTAGTTCGTGAACATAAAAGCTGAATAGCTTCTAATATAGAAGTTTTACCGCTATTATTTTCACCGACTAGCAGATTAATTCTACCTAGTTGCTGAAGTTCAAAGGATTTGAAACCTCGAAAATTCTCTATTTTTACACTTTTCAACATAATTTTTAAGATGAAGACAACAGAGAAATAATGAGAGTAGTTTTATTATAACATTTAAATCCCCGACTTCTTAAAGAAGTTGGGGATATTAGAGAGAGCAATTAGTCTATAACATTAGCATTAATATCTACATAATCTTCTATTGCTTGTTCTAAAAGTTTAGTTTCATCAGTAGAAAATTGAGGAGATGGTAAAAATAAACTGACTAAAGGACGAAAAACTTGATACTTTGCAACTGCCATGAGAAAACCGATTGCAAATTGAGGAATATGATTTCTCACAAAATTTGTAAAGTCTATAAAAATACTGTAAATTTGCTCCCACCAGGTAGGATCTCTTCTAGCAATTTCATTTTGAATATTCTCCAGTTCCGTTGTAATCTCATCGCGCTTGAGGTTTAAAAAATCAATACCATCACGAGTTAAAATACCATGTCTATTCCATGTCATTGTGAGATGGTCAACATTATCCAGTATTTTGATAATTTTTCCATAATGTAATTCATTAAATAAAGTCTCCTTAGAATATACATGACTTTTAAATATCCAAAAGCCTTTTTGTTCATAAATCATCAATCTTATCCGTTTTATTTCTCTGTCTATTTTTGTGAATGCTCCTCTAAGAATAGTTTTTTGCTCAAATGAATATTTTTGATATTCATTGATTTTTTGTATGACTATCATGATTGGAGTTCTCCAATAAGTTTTTTAATACTTAGGTTGTATCATACTAATGTATAAACTCATATAGTATGTAATTAAATTTAACACACAACCTCTGTATTAGTGCTGGTTCTCTAAAAAGAATAAATCACTAATCACGCTATGATAGTAAACAATGAAGGTTAAAGAAGTTCTCAAAATCCTAGAAGATGATGGTTGGTATATAGATCGCATTAGAGGTAGTCACCGTATCCTCAAACATCAAATTAAATCGGGTATTGTGGTAGTAGCGGGTAAACTTAGTAAAGACTTAGCAGAAGGAACTCGAAAGAGTATTTTTTCCCAAGCACAACTGGAGGATAAATAATGAACAATTATGCAGTAGTCTATGAATGGGCAGGTAGTAATTATTCTGCTTACGTTCCAGATTTACCGGGATGTATTGCTTGTGGTGATACTCTACAAGAAACAGAAGAACTGATTAAAGAAGCTATAGAATTGTATTTGGAAGTGTTAAAAGAAGATGGAAAACCTATACCCAAACCTTCTACAAAAGTAGGTCAAGTTGCAGTGAATATATAAATCTAATTACTTTATACTTACTGCTGAATTTGATATGATATTTATTGAGAGTTAGAAAATAGTGAAAATCCAATGACAATTAAAGAGCAAATTACGCAAGAATTAGAAAAACTACCTGAACCTGTGTTACAAGAGGTTTTAGATTTTGTGCAGTTTTTAAAAACTAAAAAACAACGAAAAGAGATGTTAGAAATTACGATTATGAGTGAATCTTCACTGGAAAAGGATTGGTTAAAACCAGAGGAAGACGCAGCATGGCAGAATTTATAAAAGGTGATGTTGTAATCGTTCCCTTTCCATTTTCAGATTTAAGTCAAACCAAACGTAGACCAGCTTTAGTTATTGCTACACTTCAGGGAAATGACATGATTCTTTGTCAAATTACCAGTCAATCTGTCAGTGATAGATATGCCATTGGATTAGATAATTCTGATTTTAACTCAGGTGGGTTAAATCAGCAAAGTAATATTAGACCCAATCGGCTTTTTACTGCTGATAAACAAATTATCCTATATAAAGTAGGTGAAATAAAATCTGAAAAATTAACAGAAGTGATTAACAAAATTTTTGAGATTATACAGTATTAGACAAATCCCCGACTTCTGTTAAAAAATCGGGGATCTAAATTCTATTTCAACCCTGCTAATAAATCACTTTTCGCAGTTTCTAAAGCTTGCGGTAACTTACTTGCATCCCTTCCCCCAGCTTGCGCGAGATTGGGTTTTCCACCACCACCACCACCGCAAATTTTCGCTACATTTCCTACAAATTTACCTGCTTGGATTCCTTTTTTATTCACTTCAGAACTAAAAGCAGCAACGATACTTACCTTTCCCTCTTCAGGAATAGAACCTAAAACCACTGCACCATTACCGATTTTTTGCAGTAATCTTTCCGCAGCATCTTTCAATGATTCTGCGTCTACATCTTCCATCTGTGCAACAATAATTTTATGTTCTCCTACGGTTTCCGCAGTTTGTAATAAACTGTCAGATTTAACTATTGCAAGTTGTGATTTTAGAGTTTGAATTGTTTTTTCACTGTTGCGAAGTTCGGTTTGTAAAGTTGTGATTCTGTCGGGTATTTCTTCCGGTTTGATTTTAAAGCGGAAACACAAATCTTTAGTTACTTGATCTCGCACATTCAAATAATCTAAAACCGACGCACCAGAAACCGCTTCTATTCTTCTCACTCCTGATGAAACTCCCGCTTCAGATATGACTTTGAAAACGCCTATTTCCGCAGTATTATTAACGTGAGTTCCCCCACATAACTCCATCGAAACACCAGGGAAATCAATTACTCGTACTTCATCACCGTATTTTTCACCAAACATTGCAACTGCACCTCTAGCTTTTGCTTCTGCTAAAGGTAATACTTCAATTTTGACAGAATGCGCTTCAGAAATCCAACTATTTACTAATTCTTCCACCTGTTGAACTTCATCCGCAGTTAAAGCGCGAGGACAGTTAAAATCAAAGCGCAAGTTATCAAAAGAAACTAAAGATCCTGCTTGGGAAATGCTTTCATCAACTACTTTCTTTAAAGCAGCTTGTAATAAGTGGGTTGCTGTGTGGTTAGCTTGAGCGCGACGACGACAAGCGGTATCAATTTGGGCGGTAATTTGATCACCGATTCTAATTGTACCTCGTTCTATTTTACCAAAGTGAACAAAGAAATCAGATTCTTTTTTCACATCTTCAATTCTGATTAAAATTCCATCACCGGAAATATATCCTTTATCTCCAATTTGTCCCCCTGATTCCGCATAAAATGGGGTTTTATCCAGGACAATTTGTACTTCTGTACCTGCTTCTGCTTCTTCTTGGGAAATACCAGCAACTAACAAAACTTCTATTTTTGCGGTTGCTGCTAATTGATTATATCCTAAAAATTCGGTAGAGTGGATATGTTCTGCTAGTTTATCCAAAGAACCTTGGACAGTTAAATCAATGGTTTCGTGTGCTGCTTTTGCACGTTCTATCTGTTTCTGCATTTCTGCATTGAAACCATCAACATCAACAGTTAAATTCTGTTCTTCGGCGATTTCTTGAGTTAGTTCTAAGGGGAAACCAAAGGTATCATATAAGGTAAATGCACTTTCTCCACTGATGGAAGTTAAACCTTTTTGTTTTACCTCTTGGATGATTTCCGCTAACAGCTTTTCACCTCTTTCTAAGGTTTTCAAGAAATTAGCTTCTTCTCTGGCTAATTCTGCTTTAATTGCGGTTTCTCGTTGTCGTAAATTGGGGTAAATTGATTCAGAAAGAGAAATTGCGGTTTCTGCAACTTGGTTAATAAATTCTCCAGAAATTCCGATTAATCTACCATGTCTGACAACGCGACGAATTAAACGCCGTAAAATGTAACCTCTACCAACATTAGAAGCACGAATTTGATCAGCAATCATGTGAACTACGGAACGAACATGATCACCAATTACTTTTAAGGAAACTTTGGTTTTTTCATCACTTTGATGATAATCAATTTTGGCAATATTCGCCGCAGTTTCAATAATCGGGAAAATCAAATCTGTTTCATAATTATTAGGAACTTTTTGGAGAATTTGCGCCATTCTCTCTAAACCCATTCCTGTGTCAATGTTCTTATTTTGTAATGGGGTGAGATTTCCTTCTGCATCCCGATTATATTGCATAAATACCAAGTTATAAAACTCGATAAATCGGGTATCATCTTCTAAATCAATGTGATCATCTCCCAATTCTGGGTGAAAATCATAATAAATTTCTGAACAAGGACCGCAAGGACCAGTGGGACCAGAAACCCAGAAGTTATCATCTTCTCCCATGCGTTTAATGCGTTTTTCTGGAACTCCAATTTTATCCTTCCAGATGTTAAATGCTTCGTCGTCTTCTTCAAAAACACTGACAACTAATCTTTCGGGAGGTAAACCAAAAACTTGTGTGGAAATTTCCCAACCCCAGGCGATCGCTTGTTCTTTAAAATAATCACCAAAGCTAAAATTACCTAACATCTCAAAAAATGTATGGTGGCGTTTCGTCCTGCCTACATTTTCGATATCATTGGTACGGATACACTTTTGAGAAGTTGTAGCGCGTTTAAATTCCGGTGTGCGCTGTCCTAAAAATATGGGTTTAAATGGTAGCATCCCCGCTATGGTTAGCAGTACGGTGGGATCTTCCGGTACGAGGGATGCACTGGGGAGGGGTTGGTGTCCTCGTTGGGTGTAGAAGTCAAGGAATAAAGCGCGAATATCGTTACCGCTAAGATACTGGGGAGTTGATGACATGAGTGTTTAAGAAATCAATTTTAATTAAGTTGGTCAGTTCTGCAAAAAGCATCATTACTATTTATTAGTTATGCCATAAAATTAGAGCTATGGTTAGCTTTCACCATCTTTTGTATATAGTGTCCTATTGCTCCTTGGTATCAAATTAACATCCATTGAGATACCTTGATAATATTTACGTTGAAAAAATGCCTCAAAAAATCAGAGAATTAAAAAGTCTACTTAAAAAAGCTGGGTTTATTTACCGTTCAGCAAAAGGAAGTCATACTCGTTGGTATCATCCTTTATTACCAGAAGATCCTATTACTATTTCTGGAAAAGATGGAGATGATGCTAAACTGTATATAGAAAAAGAAGTTAAGGAAAAATTAGCTAAATTAAAATCAATTCAAAAAGAGGAGTCAGAACAATGAATTTACCCTATACTATCATTATTCACTGGAGTAATGAAGATCAATGTTATTTAGTTCATTTACCTGAATTTCCTACTCAAAAATATCATACTCATGGTAACACTTATGAAGAAGCTGTAAAAAATGCTCAGGAAGTAATAGAAATGTTGGTCTCTGAATATCAAGAAGATGGTAAACCTTTACCTATTGCTAAATCTTTAGAACAATTAATTAATGTGGCTTAATTTATGCAATTAGAAAAACTTTCTTCTATTGATGCAGCTATCATTTTAGAACATTTACCAGAAAGAATTAGAACAGCTTTAATTAACCATGCAACAGAAATTGAATATCCAGTTGAAGCTATTATTGAAATGGCTATAGCTAGTTTCTTGGATACAGAAGCTTTAGGTTTTGCAGACTGTAAACCAGGACGCGGACAATAAAAATCGTGATATCCAAGATCCCCGACTTCTTAATTTAATCATCTCAATAAATTATGATTTCTTGGTAGAAGTCGGGGATCTGAATTTTTAATCTATATCAGGTTCAACACCTAAAGCACGTAATTGGGCAATTAATCTTTCTGTTTTTTGTCTCTCCTGTTCTGCTCTTTGTCTTTCTTGATCTGCGCGTTGTCTTTCAAATTCTGTGGGAGTTAATACCCAATTACCATCTTTATCATACCACCGCAACCAAGGCATATTTACATTTTTATAACTACCTTCCCAAACTCCCAAACCTAATTCTATGCTGGGTATCCAAAAACGATTATCAGTTAAGGTTGCTTCGGTATAGCGATTCTCTTTCAGAGACACTTCGTGAACGCCATTTAATTGAAACATCCTAAACTCAGATTGATAACGATCAAAAATTGCGTAATAAGGTACTCTTAAAATCTGCTCGTAAATTTCCCATTTACCAGGTGGTTTTTCCACATCTGGCAATGTTTGACCTAAGTCTTCTTTTTCTGTTCCTGGTGATAGTAATTCTACCACAATATAAGGATTAACTCCTTCTTGCCAAACTACATAACTTAATCTTAAATCTTTTTGATCACTATATAAATAAGGTACACCCAAAACCGCAAACCAATCAGGACGTTTATACCACAATGGATGACGAGAATCATAATACAGATTCATGTCACTAGCTGTAAATATTTCCTCACTCGTATAATTAGCTGGAGAAAATGTTTCTGATAATAATTGTGGTTGTAATAAATGAAATTGATCTGGCAAACCTTTCTCCTCTGGATCTTCACTCGGTAGATCATACATTGTGGGTAATGTTTCTTTCGGGGAAAGTGGCGGATCTGTTTGATACATTTTTCCCTGTCCTCAATAGATAGTTTCTATTTCTATATTTCTATTATGTCGCAATTTCACCAATTACCTTTTTGCATTCTTCAACAGCAACCCCTTTTCTCATTGCTTCCACTAAACTTTGATAAATCTCCCAATTTTCCTGAATCAAATTTTTAGCTTGCAATAAATGAAATCTTTGTTTCTGTTCAAAAATTCTCTCCTCAAAACCCAAAGCTGTTAAAAATTGATTTAACTTAGCTTTATCATCTCCACCACCTTCAGCAGACTTAAAAACTAACATTTCCGCAGCAATTCCCGCCATCCAAATATTACAATATCTTTCTACCATTGAAACGCCAATTTTGCCCCGTTCCAACTGTTGAGCAATTTCATTATCTTCTAATATTATTCCCCCTTGTCCCGGTTGTCCAATTTTCCAAGCTTCCCACGCACTAAGAGTATAATCTGTAACGCTAATTCCTAATAAATGGGCAACTAAAAAATGTCCTGCTTCATGATGTAGAATGCGTTCTTTATAAGTAGGAGAAAATCGCGCCAACCAATCTAAAACTATTGTTCCTCCCTTACCTTGAAAACTAAAATTATCTAAAGTCGCAATACCTAAAAATCCCACTATAGTTAAAGCTGGGATAGTTGGGGAAAGGTTGATTAATGGTCCCAACAACGTAGAAATGGTCATCAGGAAAACAGAGATAGCAATAAGATTGATAGCGGTTTGATTCATGGTAGGTTTTTGTTAAAAAAATTGTGTTAAAGTGATATTACAAAGAGTATAATAATAAAATTATATCACATATATCACATATATCACATATATCACATATATCACATATATCACATATATCACATATATCACATTCTATTTATATCCTACCCACTGCGTGACTTGAGCCATCCCTTTCCAACCTAAAAATTTACCAATAGGTTCTGCACGTTGAATAGATATCCTGGTAAAATTTCCCCCTACTTTTTCATACCATTCAAATAAGGTTTTTTCCCCTTCCAAAGTCACAACATTAGCTACCATTCTTCCCCCTCTTTTTAAAGCATCCCAACATATATCAAATAATCCTGGTGCTGTAACTCCCCCACCGATAAATATAGCATCAGGTGTGGGTAAATTTTGGATAACTTCTGGTGATTTTCCAGCAATAATTTGTAAATTGGGTGTACCTAAAGCAGCAGCATTATCAGCAATATAATTTAGTCTATTCTGATTTTGTTCAATAGCGATCGCCCCACATCTAATATTACTTCGCATCCATTCTATAGAAATAGAACCACAACCCGCCCCAATATCCCAAAGTAATTCACCGGGTAAAGGTGCTAATGTTGATAATGTCACCGCCCTTACTTCTCGTTTTGTTAATTGTCCATCATGGTGAAAAGCACTATCAGGTAAACCGGGAAATCTTGATAAACCAGTTATTCCTAAATCTGCAATACATTCCACGGCAATTGTATTTAAAGATGCGATATCTTGATGATTCCAATTATTGACAAATCCTGTTAAAATCCGTTCATTAACACTACCCATTCTTTCTAAAACTGTGATTTTACTATTCCCATAACCCCGGTTTTTTAAGATTTCAGCAACAGTTTCCGGTGTGTTTTTACCTGCACTTAAAATTAAGAATTTAGCACCAGGATAAATATAAGATTGCAAGAGAGAAACAGGACGACCGCATAAACTTAAAGTTTCTGTTTCTGTAAAGTTCCAACCTAACCGAGAACAAGCTAAACTAAAAGCGGAAGGTGAGGGAATAATAGTAAGTTCATCAATAGGAATATGTTTAATAATAGTAGCACCCACACCATAACACATTGGATCGCCACTAGCTAAAATACAAATTGATTTGCCTGTATCACGTAGGTTGATAATTTCTTGAATAGAATTATTAAAAGGAGATTTCCAAGTAATTTTTTCCCTATTATCTTCAGGTGGTAACATTGCTAAATGACGTTCCCCACCGATGATAATTTGAGCTTGGTTAAGAATAGAAAGAGCGATCGCACTTAATCCCTGAATTCCATCTTCACCGATGCCGATAATTGATAACCACTTTTGCATAATTCGTCATTATTAATAGTATTCTGTCAAGATAATTTAGATGCGTTTCCCCTGAAGTGCCAAGATTGCTAACCCAAAAAACAAAAATTCGTTTGACCACCTAACCAAAATTTTGCTCAAAAAAATATTACTAGAAACTTATTCTTTATAATCACATAATAATCACATATTTTGAATTTCATTTAATCAATACTCCAGAGACTTTTTTTATGCTTCGAGTATGCCTTCACCTTAAGAGCCTTAATCGACAGCACCACTGGCATCATGTCATACCAGCGAGTATGAATCAGGGGTATGGCAACGATTCAAGAAAAATTCCGCCATAGTGCTTGAAACACTTATCCAGAGGTAATTGTAGTGATTCCAGAATTTAACATCTAAAACTTTGCCTAGTTTACGTTATCATGGTAAGATTTCTTCGTGCAAAATTATTTACTTTTAAATTTACCAGATGTCTATTCCTGAAATTACGCAAACTTTATTAGAGGCAAAGAAAGAGAAAGGTTTAAGCTTTGCTGATTTAGAAAAAATTCTGGGACTGGATGAAGTATACATTGCGGCTATATTCTACCGTCAAGCTAGTGCATCACCTGAAGAAGCTAAGTTATTAGTAGAAGCATTGGATTTAGCCCCCATCTATATCCAAGAATTGACCAAATATCCAGTCAAGGGATTGGGGCCTGTTGTCCCAACAGACCCACTGATTTACCGCTTCTATGAAATTATGCAGGTCTATGGCTTCCCGATCAAGGAAGTAATTCAAGAAAAGTTTGGTGATGGGATTATGAGTGCAATTGACTTTACCTTAGATGTGGAAAAAGAGGTAGACCCCAAAGGCGATCGCGTTAAAATTACCATGTCTGGTAAATTCCTACCGTACAAAAAGTGGTAGAGATTTACATAAATGGTTAGTAGCAGCCTTCTTATTTCATTCCCATGCAGAGCATGGGAACGAGTCAGTAACTCTTCTCCCCTGCAACGCCAGTCGCCTCAAGTCGGGAGACCCGCCCACGGCGCTGGCTCCCCTGACCCCCTGCTTCTTCTGTCACCTGTCACCTGTCACGCTAAAAATTCCTCCAGTTCCACAATACCCTTAGAACCATCAATGCGTACTTGTTGACCATCCTGAAGGAGATAGGTAGCACCGCGCACATCCATAACTGCGGGAATACCGTATTCACGAGCGACGATCGCCCCATGAGAAAGTTTACCACCAGCTTCGGCTATGACTCCTCCCGCCCTGACTAAAATAGTCGCCCAACCAGAATCGGTATAAGGTACAACTAGAATTGTCTGTTTATTAATTTCTCCTGCTTCTTGTAAATTTCGCACTACCTTAACTTGTCCGGCGGCCTGTCCTTGACTGGCGGGAATACCTAGTAAAATATGGTCAGAGGTATCAATGGGTGCAGCGATAGGATGGGGGGGATTGTTACCGTAAACTAGAGGGGGAATTTGAGTAATTTGGCTATCTTCGAGAAATTGCGATCGCCGCTTTTGCAATAACTCAGCAACTTGATCTCTCAGTTCTGGATCAGCGTTTGCTGCTAAACGTCGCACTTCTCCTAATTTCAAAAAGAAGATATCCCCTGTTTGCTTTAATAAACTTTCTTTGAGCCACATCTTTTCTAAAGCTAAAAATGTCCAGCGTAATTCCGCCAATAAGCGAGAATAAACTTCTGTGACTCTACCTTTAAGATCCACCCGTCTTTGCACAAAACCTTGGTGACGCTGTTTAGATTCATCCGTATTTGCTGCTTCATGTCCTTGGATGAACTGAACAAACATTTGTCTGACTAGGTGAGGTTGTTCTTTCCATCTGGGGACGGAAATATCAGTTCCCACTTCACTCAAATAACCATAATCTTCCAATATTTCGGCAAAATCGTCTAAAATTCGCCGCCCTTCTGGAATTTGTTCCAATTGCTCAAAAATTCTTTCTGGCTCAATCTCCAGTAAGATTTCTTGGGCATCTGCGGCTAAAAGTTTCAGCGATCGCAATGATGCTACTTCAGGAGTAATACTGTGATCAATTTGCTCCTCTTTCACCCCAGACACCGCTTGCCGGATAGCAGCACTCAAGGGAGATAAAATACTGTAGTAAGTACCCTGGTTGAGCAAATCAAGAATTAAGTCCACTCTGGTTAACAACTGCGGTGGTGATAATTCCTCAATCGCTTCATTTGCTAATTTTGTCAACCCCGGAATAAATCTTTGACGATAATCCCGCTTAAATTCCTGTTCTAAGCTGATTTCTCGCTGTAACAGCTTTGTCAATCCTGGTAAATTCTCCAAGGTGGAAGCTAGAGGCGGTTTACTCATTTTTGCGCCTCTGGTTAAAAAATCCAAACTTTCTGGGGGTAAACCCATCTCCAGAAACACTTCACCTAAAAAGGAAGCATTAAAGTAAGCTCTAGAATAATGCAGCGTCGCCATTTTGGTGAAATCTAACTCGCGGGTTTTGTCACCTAAGACTATGGTGAACAGTTCTCCCCACATCCCACAAGTTAAGGGTAAATTAATTGACCAGGTTAAGGGATGAATCACACCGGGAATGACTTCAGCGGCGATTTTCCTTGTCCAGATTGGTAGTAAGGTGGTAATTGGTCGTGCTTGCAATACCCAGAGAGTTTGTCCGTCATAACTCCACTCTACATCTTGGGGAACGCCATGATAACGTTTTTCTAATCTTCGGGCTAGGTATGCTACTTGTTTGATTAGGGGTTGGGGAATTTTTCCTTCTCCCTCAAATTTTACTGTAGATAATTTATCTTCACCGACGACAAACACCCGATATTGTTCTGGTGTGATTTTCCCGGAAACAACTTGTGCGGGACTTCCTGATACTGCTTCAATGATGACTGCATCACCTTGTTGGGCAATGGGATCACGACTAAAGGCCACACCAGAATATACACTTTGGACTTGGGGTTGAATCAATACGGCCATGGCCGCATCTTTCCCACCAAGATTGCGCCGATACTCTACAGCAGTAGGATGATTATAGGAGGCTTGAACTTGGGCGATCGCTAGTTCTAACTCTTGTTTATTAGTAACATTCAATACTGTTTCGTATTGTCCCGCCGCAGAAGCTTGTTGTGAGTCTTCCCCAATCGCAGAAGAACGGACTACTAAGGGTGACAGGGATGATGGTTGCAGAAAATCAATCAACAAACCAGGATCATCAAAGGGCGCTAAAATCCAGCCTTTTGGCACGGGATAACCCCAGCGTTTGATTTGTGATAATGTAGCTGCCTTAGCTCCAAATACCTCTGGTTCTAAGTCATCATCTAAAGTGATAATCGTTTGCTCACCACCGCTTAAATATTGCATCATCGGTTGTGATTCTGTGTCTGCTTCTGCCACTGGCAGATCCATGTCATCGGGCATTTGTTGATAAATCCAACCGACTAACCCCGCTAATGCAAAGGCAGCGATAATTTTTGGGAAATCATTAAAATGTAAGACTGCTACAAATACGGGAAATAAAATTAAAACCCCATATTTGATCGCCTGTCTAGAGCGCAAAATGATAAAACCAATAGCTGCTAATAAACTCACAAATCCGGCAATTAGGGGATCGTGCATCAAAAATCCCCAAACTACGTTTGTTGTTCCGGCTCCTTTCCCTAAAGCATATCTCCCTATCACTAAGGCGATCAAAGCTATTAATTCCCAAAATGAGCCTTGAGGAAAGAAAATACGGGCGATTGATACTGCTGCAATTCCTTTAAAAGCTTCCGACAGCACTGCCAGAATCCCCACTAGTTTACCACCGTGATAGAAAGCAGCAGAGACGCTAATATTTCCTGTACCCGTTTGTGCTAATCGCTGACGCTTGAGAGCGTAAGTAATCCAAGCAATTAGCGGCATTGCCCCTAAGAGTGGGCAAGTAATTAAAATAACTAATAAACCCCAAAGCTGAAACATTTATTGTTGTTTTTGTATTTTAGATTTATATTGCATCTAAAGTTGCAAATCGCAAATCTAAATTTTAATTATTTCTCACTATTTTTTTTAGATTGTTTAATTTATGCCTTGATGGACACTGAGTAGCTAGGTTAACCTTCGTTGTTCAGTGTCCTTTGAGCTTATCAATGATCCTAGTTTAACGCATAGGCAGATTGCAACGCCCACAGGATGAGTGCTGCTATAGATCCCAGAACTAGCACAGTAGAGATTGTGACTACTTTTGGTGAATCCGCACCTTCAAATTTCATAATTCCGCGATTTAAGTCGGACATACTTTTGTAAGCCTCCTTTGTTACATTCCCAGTCTGTCCGATTTGATTGTAGTCTTTCTATTCACCTAATGATGTTAAATTCACATTATTATTTTGGGAATAGGTGATTGGTGACTGGGGACTGGGGACTGGGGACTGGTGATTGGGGAATTGCTTTAGCGAAGCTTACCGAAGGTATCGCTGTTTGGTTTTGGTAATCCTCTCATTTACATTGGTGATGAACAAATTGGTTATTTATTATCACCTAATCAAAGCACCCGTCGTATGGGCAACCGCATTGAAATTAATAAATATTCTGTGCGAAGTGCGACAATACAAAAAACACCTCAACCATTGACACTGCGAATTTTGCTTTTAGGTGATTCTATTGCTAATGGCGGTTGGTGGACAGGTCAACAAAATACTATTTCTAGTTTAATTGAAACTTCTTTAAAATCTCAAAAATATCAGAATAATTACCAACAAGTGAAAGTTTTAAATACTTCTGCTAACTCCTGGTGACCAAGAAACGAATTAGCTTATTTACAGCGTTTCGGCAATTTTCAAGCTCAGGTGATAGTGTTATTAATTAACACTGATGATTTATTTGCTACTGCTCCCACCTCCCTACCTGTGGGACGCGATCGCAACTAACCAGATCATAAACCGCCTTTAGCAATTATAGAATTTTTACAGCGTTATTTAATTAAACAAAAACCCATACCCATAAAAATTCTCAGATTCCACTTTACCAGAACGAATCCGCTGATGATAAACAACACGGTTAAATAAACTAACTTGCATCTGGGTAAAATCAAACGCCAAGAGATTTTTCTTACCTAGATATTGCGCTAGTCCCGTCAGTTTTAACACCATAGATCCCAGTTGAGCTTGATTAGAAATTTCGCATTTACCAGATGCTGTTTGTGAATTTGTGTGTAAACTTGTTTGTAAACTGGCATCATCTAAACTGGCACTAAAAGAAATATAAACTGCGGCAAACTTTGGTAAATAAAAACCCTTACCCAAAATAATTCCCCCACGCTGTCTAACTTTCTTAGTACCAGTAGCAAAACAAAGCCGCCATTTACCCATCAAAGACTCAAACGGATAATTTAGGCGTTGCTGCTTGGCAGATTTTTCTGCTGCTAGTAAAGCATTGATAACTATTTCCGCCGAGGGAGGTTTATTTCCCTCTCGATAGGCGATCGCAGTTTGAGTTAAGATACTGAGAAAATTAAGCGTGGTAGTAGATGTCAAATCAGCCGTCATGTTAATAGTTGTTTTTTCTATGTCTAAATAGGGCTTGCTGAATAAACTAAAAACCTTGATAAATCAAGGGTTTCAGGTGGAAAATCAGGAAATCAGTGCAGGATTTTTCAGGGGTATACTCCTAAAAGCGTGCATTTTCCGGGTGAAATTTCAAAGAATTGGTTACTAACAGATCACCCAAACTCTTGCCTATTCCCTATTCCCTATTCCCTGCCTTAACGAAGAGACTTTTTCAGCAAAGCCTAAATAGATTTTAACCTTGATCAACAAGCTACCCAACTTTTCCCAGAATTGGTAATCTGTCTGATAGCTGATGGCATAAATACAGCAGATTGCAGATTATAGCAGTTTTCATGTCTTTAGACCACAATAAGGGCGAAGCATTCGGACGACCAATTATCAATTTTTGTCCCAGGTTATTTTCCTGTAAGGGCGAAGCATTCGGGTGATAAATTATCAATTTTTATCACAGGTTATTTTCCTGTAAGGGCGAAGCATTCGGGTGATAAATTATCAATTTTTATCACAGGTTATTTTCCTGTAAGGGCGAAGCATTCGGGCGATAAATTATCAATTTTTATCACAGGTTATTTTCCGAATGCTTCGCCCCTACGACTCCTGACTTCTGCTATCTTTCTACTTAGGAAAGATTAAAAATCCTAAAATCTTTAGCACAATAGTATAACCCGATTGTCTTTTGCGTGGTTTGAGGAGTTGAACTTATCTAAAGACACAGAGAGGTAAAATTATGGACGCTAATAGCTTCCTGAGTCAATATACATCAGGAAAACGGAATTTTAAGGGAGCAATTCTGCATCAGGCACAGTTAACTCAAGCTGAATTAACTGGTGTTAATTTATCTGAAGCTGACTTGAGTGGTGCTGATTTAAGTGAAGCCAACTTGAGTAAATGTAATCTATCTAGAGCAAATTTGACCAATGCCGATCTCAATGGCGCAAATTTGCAAGGTGCAAACTTGAGTGAAGTAAATTTGATTGGTGCTGATTTGACAAGAGTTAATTTCCAGGAAACTAACCTCAGTCGTGCAGACTTGCGATCCGCAAATTTAACGTCAGCTAATCTACTGGGTGCAAACCTCAGTGAAGCAGATATCAGTGGTGCTGATTTCAGCAGTGCTAATCTTCAAAAAGCCAATTTGATTGGTAGCAATATCGAAGAATCAGAACTCTATGATGCAGATTTAACTGGTGCAATCATTTCTGAACCAGAGATGACTGAGGAAGTTCTGCATATAGGTTTATCCCATACATGGATCACATGGGCTGGAAGTTATTGATTTTTCAAGGGGAAATGGGAAATGGGGAATAGGAAATGGGGAATAGGAGTCATGGATTTTGGATTGTTTTTGTCATCTCCAGTCTAAAATCTAAAATCTAAAATCTAAAATTTTCTTCCCCACTCACCAGTCACCACTCCTTAATAAACTAAAGGTGTTACACCACGCATTGCTCGTAAAGAATTTATACAAGCTGGGCAATCACAGCCAAATAAATCCACGGCCATATTGCTTTCTTCAATATTGAACTCTAGCATCTGAATATCAGCAGGAGTATCAAAATCTTCTGCTTGAGCTTGATACTCTGGAATTTGAGCTAATACAGAAGCTCTAGCACATACTAAACCAACTTTATGTTTATTGCGAATACAGGACAAATTATCTTTACTTTGGGCTGTATTCTGGGATGTATTTTTAACTGTTGGTTCTATCGCTTGGGCTTGCTTGAGCATCACTCCCATAGTCAACCAGGAGCTAATCAATACAGGAGAAGAAAAGAGGCTTAGTATAAATTTGTTCATCATCTTGCTTGATATAATGTTCTTGACTGCTAAGGATACACGATTAAATCTTTCAATTCAAGAGAACAGCTATCAGGAATAATAATAGTTGATTCCGGTGCTATAGAGTGTCAGTATTAGTCACTGACCAGTTATTTAATTTTTTGGACATAATTGTAGTAGTTATGTCTTTTGACTTTGACAATTTTTTCAATCCTCTTCCTTTCAGAGAGAGGTCATTGTCAATTGTCCATTGTTAATTGTCCATTATTGAAGTGTGTAGCCAGGAAACAGCAAGGATCAGGAAACAGGAAAGACGGGTTTTAGTTATTCAATCAATTTAGATATTGACTGAAAATTAACTATTAAAAAATGAATAATAAAATGTCCGCAAGAGCGGACATATATCAGGGCTTCTGTCACTTTTATTGGCTACAATCATGTATGGAACATGATGCTTTTATTGTTGATGATCAAAACCAAAAAATCAAGGGTTTACAAGCATTAGACTAGACATAACTACTTGAATTTTATCTTTTTATATAATAAGCCTTGATGAGTGATTAGAGACGTTGACCGGAATGTTTGTAT
Organism: Sphaerospermopsis sp. LEGE 00249; assembly: GCF_014299995.1. Classification (NCBI taxonomy): domain Bacteria; kingdom Bacillati; phylum Cyanobacteriota; class Cyanophyceae; order Nostocales; family Aphanizomenonaceae; genus Sphaerospermopsis; species Sphaerospermopsis sp. LEGE 00249. The sequence goes on from NZ_JACJUZ010000027.1 coordinate 20,506, forward strand.
GGAATTATTGTCAAATTTGTAATTACAGAGAACCAATTTTGTAGATAAATTATCAAGTCTGACTCCAACAGCGATGATGATTTTGACTTTTGTTAGCACAACTTTGGTTAAGGATATTCTATATTCTGCATCTTGGCAATTTTCTAGGAAATATCAACAGGAAAATCACCTGATAAATATTTTGGTTGTTTATATAAAACAATTTGTCTAATAGCATAGCAAAAATTACTAAAATCGGACATTTATTTTTAGACATAATTCCGATATTTATGTCTTTAAGTTCTGAAGATTTATGGTATTTTTAAATTAAATTAAATTAAAAAGGTAAAGGTGGTCAGGTATGACAAGCCCTGAGAATAATCTGTTATTCTTGGGGTTTTATTCATCGACAATTAAAAATGAACCTGGAATGAAACAATTGTCAATTATCAATTGTCAATTATCAATTGATAACGACGTGGTGTATAAACTCTTGTATCTTTTTCACTGGTTTCAATTTTCCGAGTTTGGGAAGAACCAACAATAATCAAAGTTCGCATATCAGCATCCTTTGGTTCTAATTGTTCCAAATTAATGACTTTTACCGTTTGTCCTGGTCTGCCAAGATTCCACCCTAATATTACCGGGGTATCTGGTTTTCTGTACTTTAGTAAGATATTTTTCGCTTCTTCTAATTGCCAAGTTCTTTCTTTGGAAATAGGATTATAAAATGCAATTACAAAATCACCTTGGGCTGCGTTTGTAATACGTTGGGTGATAATTTCCCAAGGTTTTAAAATGTCAGAAAGAGAAATTACACAAAAGTCATGTCCCAAAGGTGCGCCAATAGCTGCTGCGGTGGCTTGCATGGCGGAAATACCAGGAGCTACTTGAATATCAATACTTTGCCATTCTGGTTGTTGATATTTATCTATGACTTCAAAAACTGCGGTGGCCATTGCATAAATACCGGGATCTCCTGAAGAAACTACTGCTACATATTTACCTGTTGCGGCTAAGTCTAAGGCCATTTTTGCCCTTGCTTCTTCTTCTCTATTATCCGATTCATGAATTTTTTTACCTTCAGCTAAAGCACCAATTAAATTAATATAAGTCTTATAACCAACTAAATCTGTAGCATGATTGAGAATTTCTTTAACTTCGGGTGACATCCATTTTGATGCACCAGGTCCAGTACCAATAATGGCTAATTTTCCCTGTGGTTGTCCGATGGTTTCGGGGTTGATAATTTCTGGAGAAATACTCAGAGTAATCTGGGAAAATGGAGAACACAAAGATTTGTTATTTGGTTCTGTACCTGCACAAACAACTGCTTCATGAAAACAGTATCCTTGGGTGGTAAATTTTGTCAGTTGACTCACTGCAAAAAACCGAATGGGTACTTGAAAAATGTGGGCGATATTTTCGAGTATGGGATCAGCAGCGAGGTAAAGAGGTGCAAGAATAACTGCGACTGCTTTGGATGAAACCTGTGCGTCTTCTAGTAGTTCGTAAATGTGGCTAAGTGTTCCTGAGTTGGGGGAAGTAATGGCGATCGCTACTTTTTTGGGATGATAAACTAAACAGTCAGGTTGAGGAATTATTTTTTTTTCTGTCACCTCAATAGTTAACTCCCCATTTTCATCAATAGGTAAGTTACTTTCACTCAACCAAGGTGCTGTTCCTACTAATTTAACTTTTGCCCCTGCTAATAAGTCAGATATAAATTTTTTCGCATTCTCTGGGTTAGCTAAATGATATCCAAAAGGAGGAGATAACAACGCTGTCCGAAAACGCAAATCTCCTGTAGTTGTAATGGCAGCTTGTACTTTTAAAGCTGCTGCTATTTGCCGTGCTAATTCATTTACTCCACTTAGTCCACCCAAAAGCGGGACAACTGCACTACCATCTTCAGCTATAGCTAATACTGGTGGTTCTTGACTTTTATCTGTAATCAGTGGTGCTAAAGTTCTGATCAAAATCCCAGATGCACATATACCAATTATCGGTGTGCCAGCGGCGAATAAGTCCCGCAGTGTATCGCCAAAGTTTGCAAAACTCACATCAACATCACAGGTACGACTTGCTAACCCATATAATTTCGCTCCTGGTAAAATACTTGTAATTTTCCTTGCTACTGTGATACTATTTTGACCCAGTATGACAACGGCAGATGTCAACCTTGTTTTCATTTAATATTTATGTTTATTTACTTATTTTAAGATAGTTCTTCCTTATCAGGAGATACTCTATCAGGTTTTCAGATGGGTGTCAATAGTCTTAACTTACTATTGCGCGGTGACTGGGGACTGGGAAGAGGTAACATATATTCTTTATCCTGACTCCTGTACGGGCGAAGCATTCGGGTGATAAATTATCAATTGTTGTCTAAGGATATTTTCCTGTAAGGGCGAAGCATTCGGACGATAAATTATCAATTTTTATCACAGGCTATTTTCCGAATGCTTCGCCCCTACTTCGCCCCTACGACTCCTGACTCCTTGAACTCCTTAAAGTCTTTGCTTAGTCGGAATAACGATCATCGAGAAATAAGGAACTTGTTCGGGATCTACTTCATCTAGAGGTAAAATTCTTTGCTGTGTTGTTGTTGCCCGTTCAATATATTTTGCCCGTGCAGCTAGTCCTAATTGATGCAGGATATCACGCACTTTAACAAAATGACGGCCAAGTTTCATGATGGCGGCTGCATCTGTAGCCAACAGTTGGGCAGTTAGCATTTCTGTGGGCAGTGTAGCAGGTAGAACTGTAAGAATATCGTTGTAGTAGGTGAAGGGTACACCCAAGGATACTGGACAGGCCATTAAGGAAGAAATGCCAGGAACAACTTCCGTCTGATACTGGTCAGATAAACGAGTAAAGATATACATGAAAGAACCGTAAAAAAACGGGTCGCCTTCACACAATACAACCACATCCCGACCGGCTGCTAGATGTTCACCTATGGGTTCAACTTCTTTGTCATAAATGGCTTGGGCTTTTTCTGGTTCTAGGGCGCGGGGAAGATGATACAAAACTTCTATTTGATTACCCGGTAAGTATGGCGACACGATTTTTCTGGCGATACTTTCCCGGTCTATTGCTGACTGATAGGCAATAACAGAGGCCGAACGTATTAAGCGTAATGCTTTTAATGTCAATAGTTCTGGATCTCCAGGACCAACACCAACTCCATACAGACGACCTTTTGAGTTCATATTTCTTCCTCGGTTGCTATGGCGTTAATGGCAGCAGAAGCGATCGCACTGCCTCCTCTTCGTCCATTTAAAGTCATAAATGGCACACCACGACTATCTTCTGCTAAAGCGACTTTTGATTCGGCCGCACCGACAAACCCCACGGGAAAGCCTAAAATTAATGCCGGACGTGGTACTCCCTCATCTAGCATTTCCAATAATCTAAATAAGGCTGTGGGTGCATTACCAATGGCCACAACTGCCCCATCTAAATGAAAACGCCACAGTTCTAAAGCTGCTGCTGATCGAGTATTTCCCAGGCGTTTGGCTATTGTTGGTACTTCTGGATCATTCAAAGAACAAATAATTGCGTTATTGGTGGGTAATCTTTTTCTGGTAATTCCTTGTGCAACCATGTGACAGTCACATAAAATTGGTGCGCCAGATGCTAAGGCTTTTCTACCTGCTGCCACGGCATTGAGTGAATATGCTAACTCTGGAACTATATCCGGCATTCCACAGGCATGAATTAAACGAACAGCAATTTGCGCTACATCATCCGGTAGGGTATCTAATTTAGCTTCTGAGCGAATAATGGCAAAAGATTTTCTGTATATTTCCTCAGCATCGCGTATATAATTATACATAGTTTCGATATTTGGAATTTGAGACTTAAATGGATTGAACAGTGAACAATTGTTTGAGTTCAGATATATCATAACGATTGGCAAATTCTCTAAATGATTCTTGAGAACTAACCCGTTTCATTTGATACACTTTTAACATTCGTTCCATGAGTTGAGGTAATTCGGCAAAAGTCACATTTTCATAAATTGGACGACCAAATTGTTGTAAGGTATCGTCACCAAGATACACTTGATATCCTTCCCTGGATTCATTTTCTGCCTCAATTTTCACTCCTAGCAATGTAATATCACTTTGATGATGTTGAGCGCAAGATTTAACACACCCACTAAAATGAATATTAATAGCAGAATCTAAGGTGATGTGAGTTTCTAAATATTCTCCTAATGTTAAAGCGTGAGTTTTGGTGTCTGTTGCAGCAGCAGCACAACCCCGCTTTCCTGAACAGGAAACTAACCCGCTTTTAATGTTGGTAGCTGAATAACTCAGTTCTAGATGGGCAATTTCTCTTTGCACTTGTGCAATGTGTTCTTGGGCAATATCTGTGATTAGTAAATTCTGCCAAGGTGTGAGTCTGAGATTACTATTACCATATTTGGCGGCTAAATCAGCTAAACCCCGCATTTGCCAAGTTTGCAACCGTCCCAAGGGTAAAACAACACCGATATAATATAATCCTGATTGTTTCTGTTCATGTATGCCAATATGGTACATTTCTTGATTATTTTGATTATTATGTTTAGCTTCATCATGTAAATTTGCGAGTTTGCTTATTTGTGTGAGATTTTGAGATGCTATTTCTTTGGCTACCTGGAAATTATTTGCAGTTAAATACTCTGTAGCTTGTTGTAAATAATTTTCCCAGCCCAAATTATCAATAACTTCCCGCAAGCGTGGTTTACGTCGGCTACTAGGATCTGTATGCTGTAAGTAAACCTCTGCTAAAGCACCTAAAAATGGTATACATTGTGCGGACGTTAATAAAATTCCTGTATTTATAAAAAATTTTTCTTTTTCACCACCACAAAAATGCAAAATGAGATATACTAATTTATGTCCCCATTTCCCCGTAGGAAAGAACTTCGGTTCTTTCCTACCCCCCTGATCAATCTCAACAGCCGCTAAAGTGATATCATTGGGGAAGTGTTTGAGAGAAAGTTTTCCACCACCATCGAAGCCAACGCTAAATTTTGCCGAAAGTCCGCCTAAATGGGAATTTTTTGTGATGTATTCATCCCAAGCTTTCACCAGAGGATGAGTATATATTAATTCTTGAGAGTCTATACCCGTAATGGGACTCGTCATAATATTGCGAATATGGTCTACAGCAGGATTAATAGAACCTAATCCCATTTTTTGTAATTGCTGGAGAATATCAATATTTATTTCTTGTTTAATTTCTCTGATTTGTAAATTAGCGCGATTGGTAACATCAACATAGCCGCCTCCATAATTATCCGCTATATTGGCGATCGCGTGTAGCTGTTCACTATTCAAAATGCCACCGGGTATTCTTAGGCGAGATAAGATGCCATCTTGGGCTGGTGTGGTGTAAAATAAACCTGGACAAGCTGTAAATGGACTTAACAAAATGGTCACTCCTTCCCCGTGCGACGCGGAGACAGAACAGGGATAAATTTCCTAGAGTTGGCATTCTGACTTGTTCAATTTAGGATTTTAGATTTTGGATTTTGGATTTTGGATTTTCTGATTACCCTTATTTTGTTACAATGTTTTTCTCAGTATCAATCATCTAAAATTAGCAATCTAAAATCTGACATTGCTTTACAGCTGCGGCACAGTCCCGGAATTTAACCGGAGTTTCCCAAATCTAAGATTTTGAATTATACCACAAAAAAGAATTTTTGGAAAGGTAATTGGTAATGGGTAATGGGTAATGGGTAATGGGTAATTAGGTTATTCATCTTCCCCCAGTTCCCAGTCACCAGTCCCCAGTCACCAGTCCCCTTTAAACCAGTGTAATAGCTGTTACTTCGGGTGGACAATACCAACGTCCGGGGGGGAAAGTTCCTAAACCACGATTGACATACAATTGATTTGTACCTAGATTTGTCGTTATTTGATGTAGTCCTTGACTCCATTGCCAATTTTCTACGACTTTTGGCCATTTACCCTTCGTAAAAGGTATCCAAGGCCAAAACAATTCAGGTATTTTGTGACGGGAAGAAGAAATCCAATTTGGTAAAGAACCTACACCGGGAATCACAATTTGACCCCCGTGAGTATGTCCTGACAATTGTAAATCTACACGCCAATTTTGCAAAACTACTGCACTATCAGGATTATGTGATAAAACAATACGGGGAATATGAATATCTAAGGAATTCATTACAGGTGCTGGATGAAATTCTGGAGACCAGAAATCAGCGAGTCCTACTAATGCTAAATGTGAACCTAAAGGATAGGCGATTTGATTCCAAAGTACCTCAATTTCTACACCTGTTAAAGCTTTAGTAATTTCTGTTTGGGAGTGAGTATAATAAAGGTCATGATTGCCCAAGATAGCATAAACACCAGCGCGACTTTGCAGATGTTTTAACTGTTTGGCGAGTTGATAAATTGGTTGGGGATTATGAGTAACAAAATCGCCTGTTAATACTATTAAATCTGGTTTGAGTTGATTGGTGAAATCTATGGCTTGTGCGAGTAAATCTTCTGCTAGTAATAAACCATCATAATGAAAATCTGAAAGTTGTACAATTTTAGTGTTTTGTAGATATTTAGGTAATCCGTTGATTTTTACATTTAAGGATTCTATGCTTAATGGTTCTGAAAGTATTTTAATCATATTTACTCAATGTTGATGATTTATTAAAAGGGCGAATTATATTCAATAATATTATTCTAACTGTTGACTACTGACTCCTGTAAGGGCGTTCGCGAAGCGTGCTGGAAGCATCAGCATTCGGGCGATAAATTATCAATTTTTATCACAGGTTATTTTCCTGTAAGGGCGAAGCATTCGGGCGATAAATTATCAATTTTTATCACAGGTTATTTTCCTGTAAGGGCGAAGCATTCGGGCGATAAATTATCAATTTTTATCACAGGTTATTTTCCGAATGCTTCGCCCCTACTTCGCCCCTACTTCGCCCCTACTGAATTTTTACCTTTTATAATTATAATTGCCAACGCAAAAATAACATTAATCTACCTAACAACTTTTGCTTAATATTTGTCTTTCTCCATTCTGATATATTAATCTGATGACTGTGAGAGAAACCATTCATGAAAAACTGTTCCACAAATTGAGCTAATTTAGACTCAGATAAAGAAATATTCAACTCATCATTATGGAACATACTGCGGGGATCTAAGTTGGTGCTACCTGTACTGACAAAATTATCATCAATAAGTAAAACTTTGGCGTGCATCATGCTGGGTTGATATTCATAGATTTCTATTCCTGCTTTTAATAAATCTCCATAACCTTGACGTACTGCATCATAGACTAAGGGTTTATCATTTCTTGATCCCATTGTGAGAATACGAAGATCAACGCCTCTTTTTTTTGCTTGTAATAAAGCTCGCCAAGAGTTACTATCAGGTAAAAAGTAGGGACTAGCTATCCAAATGCGTTTTTTTGCGGCTAGGAAAGCTGTATAAAAAAGGGCGCAGATAGAAGAACTTGGAGATGGTGAACTACTAGGGGTTACTAGCATAGTTAAACTATTATTTAAATTATTATTTAAACTATTATTTAAACCACCGACAACTGGAGTTTTAAATAGTTCTGATCTGAGACTGGCTACACCACCTTCATACAACCAATGTTGCATGAAAATTCCTTCTAGGATAACAACAATTTGCCCGGTAAAACAAATTTCTACATCTAACCAAGGAGGGATGATTTTTTTAGGCATAATGCCATCCCAATGATCAGAAACTCCCATACCGCCAACAAAGGCAATTTCTCCATCAATTAATAATAATTTGCGGTGGGTGCGGATGTTATAAGTAAAGGGTGCTTGCCAATTAAATTGATGAAAAAATCGGACTGCGACACCGCCAGCTTTTAACCGCTGCCAATATTTTGGTGAGATAGAGTTTACCCCCATGTTATCTGCTATAAATAGCACTTCTATTCCTGCTTGCGATCGCTCAATTAATGCTGTAGCAAATTCATCAGTCCGCTGACCAGGAGTCATGAAAAATGTTTCAAAATGAATTGTTTTTTGAGCGCGTTTCACTGCCTCTAGTCTAGCTTTATAAATAGCATCTATATCAAACCAAAATTGTTGTAAATAACCAGATGTAAGGAGTGAATTTGACACACTCATCATTGCTGGCAGAAAATGAGGTTCATCCAAACTGGGAACATCTGTCATTCTGTACTTAACTTTTTTATGCCAAGCAATTCTTAAATACAGGATAAATAAAACCAGTACCAATAAAACCAGGATAAATCCGCCAATGAGACAGATTATGTACCAAATTAAGTTAGAATTAAAATGCAATGGTTGACATATTTTAACAACAAATTTTATTATAAATTATAATTTTTATAATTTTATTATAAATATAATTCTTGATAATTCTTGCCTGTTGACCAGTCAAATAATACTTTTGGTATATACTTACGTTAAAAATATCTAGCCTTGGGTTGAAGAAAAATAATTATTTTCTTGTTTAGAATTGATTAATGTATAATAAATCTGTAAGTTGCGACATTTTTGTATTTGGTTTGTATTTTTTTGATGAGAGTATTTGGATTAGAAATGTATGAAAATTCAACCAGAAATTACCTATCGTAATGTAGAGAAATCAGAGGCAATTGATAATTTAGTTCATGAAAAAATTGCCAAACTAGAGAATATTTGTAATTACATCAATAGCTGTCATATTGCTATTGAAAAAATCCATGATCGTCCCCGTAGCGGTTCTCCTTATCGAGTGAGAATTGATCTGACTGTTCCGCCTGGCCATGAACTAGCAGCGGAAAAAAATCCGGGTGAGGGTGTTCAATATCAACCGTTAGATGCAGTAGTGAGAGAAACTTTTGATGCTATGCGTCAGCAGTTAGTTAAACTGACTCAACTGCAACGTGCAAGTGAACAAGCTGGCAGATATGAGGAAGCGCAAGAAAGTACAGGTTTGGTAACAAAATTATTTCGAGAAGATGGCTATGGTTTCCTGAAAACTTTAGATGGAAGGGAAATATATTTTCACCAAAATAGTGTTTTACATCACGACTTTGACCGTTTAGGAATTGGTACTGGTGTGCATTTTTCCTTAGAAGATGGGGAAGAAGGACCGCAAGCAAGCACTGTAAAAATAGTTGATAAACCTGGTGTGCGTGCTGGTAAATCTTCAGAAAAATTGGTGGAAACTCCTTTAGATTGGTAGGATTTAATAATGGACAATTGACAATGAACAATTGATAATTAATTATTGCCTCTCCCTGTAAGAGAATGAAAACAGCGGATTTTTTGATTTTTTCACCTTCAAAGGAGAGGTTTTCAAGTTTGAATACAATAGTCAATTATCAACTGTTAATATCAATTATCAATTGATCACTTATTGGCTGGAAAGGATATGAATACACAAATTGATGAATTGAAAAAAACAGCATCTCAATTACTGGCAGCAATGCTATCTAATCCTCACATTTACCCTCAAGTTAGTGATGAGGGAGGTTATGGAAATTTGGAACAGAAATTAATTATTGCATCTGTAGAAATGGCAGAGAAATTAATTGAGCAGATTGACAAAAATAGTTCAAAAAAATGATCAATATCAATTTTTTTTTCAAGGGCGAAGCATTCGGGCGAACAATGATCAATTTTTCTCCCAGGCTATTTTTTGAATGCTTCGCTAGATTCTACCTTAACGGTGAGAGAGTTCTAAAAAACTAATTTTTTGTGGTATAAAACTTGATGAACTTTCCCAATAATCTGCTTTGTTAATATTGACTTTTAGCAAAGCAATATTCGGTTCATCTATTCCTTGGGGAAACCAAGTTTGTAATTCGGGTTTCCATTTCTCTTGTAATTTATTTCTATCTTTCACCAGTTCTGCTGTACCGGAAATAGAAATATATCGCTGTTGATCAGGTGAAGAAAAACTCACATTTACTTGTTGACGACGTTGAATTTCTAAGACTTTATGAGAATCAGCAAAGGTAAAGAACCAAAGTTTACCATCTGCATCAATGTCGCTAAAAATAGACATAGGACGACTATGTAAACTACCATCATCATCGACTGTAGTTAACATAGCATTGTCAATGTCTTTAATCAGTGTACGCAACTGCTGAGTTTTTTGATTGTGTTCTTGTGAATTTGCCATTTAGGTATTTTTTTATTTAGTAATGGGTAGCTCATATCTTTTTTAGTATTAATGTTTTTAGATTCCTATTACATGAGTCTATAGGTGTAATTCTCACCTTAGTAATTAAGTTGCTTAGTGTATAACTAAAGAAAGATTTTTAGAAAAAAATTAGAGAAAAATGATAATTTTGTTTAGGGATTACAAATAATTATGTAACTTGAGGATGATGGCAATAGCTAGTAATTTTTATACTATTTTTTTATACTATTTTAGTGATTGACTGGATCAACTGATAATAGGAGAGATGTAAAAATGGCATCTACATTAGACACAATTATTGAAGGTTTGACAGCAATTGTCTTTTCACCTGTGATTTTACCGATTGCATCAGCAATGAAACAACCTGTAGTCCAAAATACTATTAAAGATAGTATTTTGTTATCAGAAAAAGTTAAGGATGCAGTTGCAGAAATGGGTAAAACGGTAGAAAAAGTAAGCGCAGATGCAAGAAAGGAGAAACCAGAAAGTTTTCCATCTAGAACTCAATCTAGAAGTCAATTTAGAAATCAATCTAGAACTTATGGAAATTATTTCACAAATGGTAAATCAGAAGCAGCAAAAGATTTAATCAATGTCATCTCTGATATTAATACAGATGTGGCAAGAATGACAAATGGTGTTGCTGATTTACGAGTGATATTACCTGTAGGAATTGGTTTACTTTCGCTGCAACAATTGTTAAGAAAAGGATTTCAATTAGAAGAAATACCTTGGTATATATTGGCTTGGTATGCTTTTGATATTTTTACCAGACTAAATTTTGAGGATGAAACTCAATTAACAAATTTATCAATTAATACTGTTTCAATGGAATTTCAGGAGCAACAAAGTAGTGATTCAAATAATACACAGCAATGTCAAAGGGAGAGCTAGATATAAAATTGATGAACTTTATCGTTCGCAGTCATTAAAGATATATTTGGAGCGATCGCTTGCTAATTACCCAGAAATTATTTCTGTTGCTGCTAATGTGTTAACTAGCAATATTTTGGTTATTTTTCAACCAGATGTTAGCTATAGAAAAATTGCATATTTTATTGATAAAGCTTTATCGGCATATAAAGATAAGGCTGGATTTACTGATGTTGAAACATTAGTAAAACCTACTAAAAAAGATAAGTTAACTGTATCCAAGTATGAGCAAAAAACCGAAAATTGGCATTTAATGACAGCGGATAATGTTCTGCAATCATTAAATACTTCCCATATCTCAGGATTATCTAATGAAACTGCCAATAAACACCTGAATAAATATGGTAAAAACCTATTATCAGCAACAGTAACACGCTCACAAATCAGTATGTTAATTGAGCAGTTTAAATCATTACCAGTTGCTTTATTAGGTGTTGCTGCGGGAATTTCTATTTTCACTGGGGGAATTATTGATGCTGTCGTTATTTTGGGTGTAGTTGGTTTAAATGCTGCTATTGGTTATGTTACAGAAAGTCAGTCAGAACGCATTATTAATTCCCTGAAAAATCGCTCAGAAAAATCTATTTGGGTAATTAGAGATGATAAACTACAAGAAATACCTACAGAAAATGTAGTTTTAGGAGATATTTTAGTTCTTAAACCTGGTAGTTATATTGCCGCAGATGCGAGAATTATTGAAGTTGATAATTTAACTATTGATGAATCTGCTTTAACTGGGGAAAGTGTTCCCGTTTCTAAAAATCCCACATTATTACATGGTGAAGATGTACCTTTAGCTGATCGTTTGAATATGATTTATAAAGGTACATTAGTTATTAATGGACAGGGTTTAGCAGCGGTAATTGCTACAGGCAAATTTACCGAAATGGGGAAAATTCAGCAATTAGTTAGTGAAGCAACAACAACCCAAACTCCCCTTGCTAAACAATTAGATCAAGTGGGTAGTCAACTGGTTTTTATTAGTATGGGATTATGTGGTTTAGTGTTTGGAATGGGAGTTTTACGGGGATATAATTTATTAGCAATGTTGCAATCTTCTATATCTTTAGCAGTTGCAGCAGTACCCGAAGGTTTACCAACAATTGCTACCACAACCCTAGCTTTAGGCATTCGTGATATGCGAAAAAATAAAGTTATTGTTCGCAGTTTGAATGCAGTAGAAGCATTAGGTTCTGTGCAAACTATTTGTTTAGATAAAACCGGAACTCTCACAGAAAATAAAATGTCAGTGGTGGAAATAGTCACCGACAGTAAACATATTCAAGTCAGGGATGGTGAATTTATTACTGGGGAAAAAATTATTAATCCCTACACTTATAATGAACTATTAAAATTAATTCATGTAGCAATTCTTTGTAATGAAAGTGAAGTTAGTAAAAAAAATGATGCTGATGAATATCTGGTTACAGGTTCAGCTACAGAAAATGCCTTGATTTACACAGCGATTAGTGCAGGTGTAGATGTGATGGCATTGAAAGAAAAATATCCTTTACTGCAAACTAATTTGCGTTCTGAAAATCGCAACCTTATGAGTACAATTCATGCAACTCATAATTGTCAGCAAATGGTGGCTGTGAAAGGAAATCCTGCGGAAGTTTTACAACTTTGTCATCGGTGGATGAAAAATGGTGAAGTTGTACCTTTGATAGCAGAAGACCGACAGAAAATAGAAATAGAAAATGATCGTTTAGCAGGAAAAGCGTTAAGAGTTTTGGGTGTGGCTTATGGTTATATTGAGGAAGTGGAAAATAACAATAATCATGAATCAGATTTAATTTGGTTGGGTTTGGTGGGGATGGCTGATCCAATTAGAAAAGGTGCAAAAGAATTAATTGCCAACTTTCATCAAGCGGGAATTAATACGGTAATGATTACTGGTGATCAAAGTCCTACAGCTTATGCGATCGCTAAAGAATTAGAATTAAATCGACATCCCCAATTAGAAATTCTTGACTCTAATAACCTCAATAATCTCACCCCGGAAGCATTAGCAGCACTCAGCGACAAAGTAGATGTTTTTGCCCGCATTAGTCCTAGTAATAAACTGCAAATTGTTCAAGCATTGCAGACATCGGGTAAAGTTGTTTCTATGACCGGTGATGGTATTAACGACGCACCTGCATTAAAAGCTGCTCAAGTCGGTGTAGCAATGGGTAAAGAAGGTACAGATGTCGCCCGTGAAGTTGCTGATATTGTCTTAGAAGATGACAGATTAGAAACAATGATGATTGCGGTTAGTAGAGGCAGAACAATTTACAACAACATTAGAAAATCTGTACATTTTCTCTTAGCTACAAATCTCAGCGAAATTATGGTGATGACAACCGCTACCGCAGTCGGTATTGGTGAACCTTTAAACGCAATTCAACTGCTATGGTTGAACTTAGTAACTGATATTTTCCCTGGACTTTCTTTAGCTATGGAAGCACCAGAACCAGACGTATTAAATCAACCTCCGCGTAACCCAAATGAACCAATTATTAAAAATACTGATTTTGGGAGAATTGTGTTTGAATCTGCTGTCATTTCTATTAGTACCTTAGCTGCTTATGGTTACGGTATTTTTAAATATGGAATTAGTCCTAAAGCTAGTACCTTGGCTTTTATGACTTTGACTTCTGGCCAGTTATTACATACTATTAGCAGTCGTTCTGAAAAACACAGTATTTTTAGTCAGGAAAAATTACCGCCTAATCCTTATTTAACGACTGCTGTTGTTGGTTCTTTTGGTATTCAAATTTTTGCTTTGGTTGTGCCACAGTTACGGAGTTTGTTGAAAATTGCCCCGTTGAATATGGTTGATACTGCTGTAATTTCTGGTGGTGCTTTGTTGCCATTGTTGGTAAATGAAGGGACTAAAAAAATCAGTTGATAAGATATTTTGATAACGAACCACAGAGGCACAGAGAACGCAGAGAAAAGAGAGGATTTTTTTATGAAAAAGGATTTTATGTTTACGTCGGAATCGGTGACGGAAGGGCATCCTGATAAGCTTTGTGATCAAATTAGTGATGCTATTGTAGATAGGTTTTTACAACAAGATCCCTATGGGAGAATTATTACAGAATGTGCTGTATCAACAGGTATTGTTTTTATTGCTGCGAGATTTGAACCTAGTGCAAATGTGGATTTTACTAATATTGCTAGGCAGGTAATTGAACAAGTTGGTTATCAACAAACAGAATTCAATGGTAAAAATTGTAGTATTTTAACTAGCTTAACAGAATTGCCTCCTGAAGAATATCATTTATTTGATGAAAAGATTTTATCTGATGCGGAAATAGAGAAAATTACTGTCAAGAATCAAGCTACAGTTTTTGGTTTTGCTTGCAATCAAACTTATAATTTTATGCCTTTACCGATTTGGTTAGCACATAAATTAGCTCGACAAATTAGTGAGGTGAGAAAGCAAAAAATCCTCTCTTATCTTACCCCAGATGGTAAAACCCAGGTAGGTGTTGAATATAAAAATCGTCAACCTTATAGGATTCACAGTATTACAGTTATCGCTAGTCAAAATCAATCACCAAAACCAAATTTACAACAATTACAAGATGATATTAGAGAAACTGTGATTGATCCTGTGTTTGCAAATGAAGCAATTAAACCTGATGCTAAAACTAGAATCTTTATTAATCCTGATGGACCATTTATTATTGGTGGACCCACTGCCCATGCAGGTTTAACTGGTAGAAAAAACGCTATTGATACCTATGGTGAATATTCTAAACATAGCGGTTCGGCGTTAAGTGGTAAAGACCCCATTAGAATAGATAGAATTGGGGCTTATGTTGCTAGATATGCTGCTAAAAATGTTGTTGCTGCAAAGTTAGCTGATGAGTGCGAAGTACAATTAAGTTATTCTATCGGACTTTCTCGACCTGTGAGTGTGCAGGTGGAAACTTTTGGCACTGGGAATATTTCTGATGAGGAAATTACTGCTATTTTAGAGAAACATTTTGATTTTCGGTTAGCAGGAATTATTAAACAATTTAATTTAAGGTTTTTACCTTCATTAACTAAAGGTGGGTTTTATCGCAAGCTTGCTGCTTATGGTCATCTGGGTAGAATTGATATAGAATTACCTTGGGAAAAGTTGGATAAGGTGGATGTATTTTGAATTTGGGGTTAATAATTAGGGCTTGCTGAAAAAGTTATCTGTGAAGGACCAGTGACAGGTGACAGGTGGCAGGTGACAGGTGACAGTTTCAGCTATCTGTCATCCTATAATTTCCTGATTTATCAGACCCAAAATGCACACTTTTTCAGATATACACTTTAAAATCCTTGCATCTTTTTCTTGTTTATTAGCCTCAAACCTTCAATATATCTAGCTTTTGTCTTTATTCAGCAAGCCCTACTTACAGCACTTTCCGGTGTAATGAGGTACACTATGGGCGGTCAAGACTTGTACTGAGCTTGTCGAAGTATGCCCACCCCACAAGAGTTTTATGATTATGATTTGTACCTCATAGCCATAAAATCTGCTGTAAATGTGAAAGGAGAATGAAAAGTCAAAAGTCAAAATTCAATAACTCCTGACTCTCCCAGTCCCCATTCACCCCCTAAGCCGTTACTAACTTCTCACCTTTGAGCATCCGAGTAGCGGCTTCTAATAGTGCTTCTTCTAAATAGGGTTTAGTAAAGTAACCACTAGCACCGAGTTGAACAGCCATTTGTTTGTGTTTGTCTGCACCGCGTGAGGTCAGCATAGCTATAGGTAGGTGATTAAGACTACCGTCTTTTTGAATACGGGAAAGCAATTCCAGACCGTCACAGCGGGGCATTTCAATGTCACAGAAGACAATATCGCAAGGTAAACCAGAACGCAGCTTATCCCAAGCTTCTTGACCATCACGGGCTTGTTCAACACGATAACCAGCTTTGGTAAAAGTGAGAGAAAGTAATTCCCGGACAGTAATAGAGTCATCGACAATTAACACTGTCGGATCAATCTTCACCTCTGGAGCGTTATCTACAGGAAGAGCCGTTCTTCGTTGCCAAGAGCCACCACCAATTTGTTTAGACATCTTACCTTGGAAGATGTCAATAATTTCTAAAACGTCGGCAATAGGCATAATGCGACCATCACCGAGAACTGTAGCACCAGCCACACCACTGGGTTTAGGTGCCGGTCCTTCAAATTGCTTAATGACAATTTCCTGTTCACCCAACACTTGGTCAATCTGGATAGCGACCATTGTATTACCTGAGCGCAAAACAACCACAGAAATTGTGTCATCTTCTCGTGTGTTGCTGTAGACGTTACCGCGAGCAATATGACGATTGAAAACCAAAATTTCCTGTAAAGTTCGGAAGGGTAGGACTGTTTCCCGCCACCAAATAAACGATTGTCCATCCGCATCTTTCTGAACATCTGTAACGGGTATATCTAATGTGTCTTCCACGCCATCCATTGGGAAAGCAATTCTTGACTTGTTGGAAATACAGCAGAGAGCTTTACAAATACTCAGGGTGAGTGGTAGGCGAATAGTAAAGGTAGTTCCTTTACCTAGTACCGAATCAGTGGTGACAGTACCACGAATTTCGTTAATATCAGTTTGAACTACGTTCATACCCACACCCCGACCTTTGATATCATCAACTTGATCGGCTGTGCTGAAATTGGGCAGAAACAAAAGTTCATAAGCTTCTTGGCGAGATATGGTTTTTGCTTCTTCTGGTGTAATCACACCTTTTTGCAGTGCCTTCTGTTTTACCTTTTCGTGATCAATACCGGCACCGTCATCACTGACAGCAATTACAGTTTGATTACCTTGGTGGAAAGCGCGGATCTTGATTGTTCCCACAGGTGATTTACCCGCAGCTGTGCGAACTTCTGGAGTTTCAATACCGTGAGAGATCGCATTATTGAGCATATGGGTGAGGGGATCTGTCAGATGATCCAAAATCATCTTGTCAACTAATGTATTTACCCCTTCTGTCATCAGTTCTACTTGTTTTCCATATTTGATGCCGTTATCCCGCACCCCTCGACGCAACCGATCAACAGATTGAGCAAAAGGCACCATTCGCGCTTTAGTTATTCCTTCTTGTAGTTGGCTGGTGACTTGGCGGAACTGTAGTGCTACTCGTTCAGTTTCTTCGGTAACAAAGTCAATGTCGCTGGCTGACTCCCGAACTCTGACAATGTATTCTATGGTTTCTTGAGCAAGTAGGTGAAATTCGGTAAACTCGTCCATTTCTTCGGAGGCAAAACCCCGATCATTGGAACTGTTGTAACCTTTTTCTCTGGCTCTGCGACTCTTCAATAGTGAAGCTTCCAAGAGCGATCGCTCGTATAATTCTTGCATCCTTGCGCCCACATCGGAAAGATGTTGAATTTGAATCAATAAGTTATCTAATGATTGTCGCAGACGCTCATGATCCTGTTCTAAGGTATTGCGATTAACCACCAACTCCCCAACTAAGTTGCTCATTTCATCCAGTTGCTTGACTGGAATTTTCATGCTTTCTTCTCGAACACGACGAGTAGCCGGACGTGGCACTTTGCTAGTATTTGAGTTTATCCCTCTTCCTGATGAGTTAATTGTTTGATCTGCTTGTTGAAGTAATTCCTCCAAGTCTTTAAATTCATCTGGTATGTCTGAAGACACAGCTATATTTTTAGCTTTTGCAGCCACAGGTGGACTCGGTTTTGGTGGCGTTTGTGGTATCTCTGTTGCTGAAGCATTATCTGTACCCAGTAATGCTTCTAAAGCCGCAAAATCTGCGTCTGGAATGGACTTTGGATTGGGGGTTTCTAATTCTTCTTCATCGAGTAATGCTTCTAACTCTGCAAATTCATCTACTGCATTTTCTGAAGTATTGAATACTGCCAATTCTGCCAGTTCATCTACTACATTTTCCGCAGTATTTGTGGTTGTGGTTTCTAACTTTAATCGTTGAGAATTTGCTGCTTCTAGTGTTAGAGGTAGCCTTAGAGGCGTTTGAGCAAATAAATCTGTTGTAATTTCTTCTTGTTCTAAAGCCAATTCTGGCAAATCAACATCTAAGGAAAGATCAAAGGAAAGATCAATATCTATCCCCAGATTTTCACTTATATCCTGCTCTAATACCTCTGGCTGTTTTTCCTCACTAAGATTGCGATCATTGATCGCTGTCTTTGTGGTTTCCTGGTGATCTTCAATTGACTGAATTACTGTGATCTTCTCCCAGGAAAGTGATACATCCTCATTACTGTTGTCATCAAAACCAGCAAATATATCCAATTCCAAATCAGCATTTGTCTGAGCAGATGGAACGGTAAATTCTGCTATAAAATTCATTGCTGCTGGTTGTTGGGAAAAGCTATCAATTTCCGGCAATAACACCTGATTATTATCTGCTGTGGGAGAAGTGGAAGGAGCATTTTCTAAATCAGCAAATAAATCATCTCCACCAGATGTCAACCAGGAATCTCCTATCTCTTGTTGTTGGTTTTCAGTAAAATCAAAGTCTGCTAAATAAAAGTTGAGGTTAGATGACTGCTGACTATCAGCTACAGTTTCCCCAAAACCTGCAAATAAACTTTCTTCTAATTCCTTAGCCACATCCTGTTCTAATTCAGCAGCATTTAACTGTGCTGGTTCTGAATCCATTTCTGTCCAGAAGCTATTAAGATCATATTCAGGTGCAGCGGCAGAAATTGCTTCTTTTGTATTGAGATTTAAAGGCAATAAATCATCAATTTCTAAATCATTTGTTGTGGCTGTTGTATCTGCTTCAATTTCACCAAACAAATCTAAAGACAAACTTTCTGGTTGAGATTGTATCTGTTCTGATGTAGGTTCTTCAACAGTCAGTTCCTCTAGAAAATCAGTAGTTGTAGTTCTTAATAAGTCATCAAAACTGTTTTCTTCTACCGTGGATTCTGGTTGAGTTAATTTCTCTTGATCAAATGCTAATGGTGCATGATTTTCTGATTTCAAGATTACAGGAATATCACTATCTTCAACCTGAGTATCACCAGTTCTTAATTGATTGATGGTAGTGTCTGGTATTTGTTCTTGTTCCCATCTTTCAAAATCGGGAGACTCACCTTGAAATAAATCTTCTAGAGTATTGAACTCAGCAATGCCTACTTCTAGTCCATTTAAGTTAGTAAGATCACCACTGAAGTTGAGTATTTCGTCATCGTTTTCAGTGAACAAGGAATTGAGACTAAAAGCATTTACATCTGTGTCATCCCTAGCGATTTCTGGCAAACTATCAAAGTCTTGAATGCTTGTATCTGCTGCTATGTCAAATTCTTCTATTGGTTCAACAATTGCGCTGCTATCCAGTACATTATCTGTATGTAATTCTTGTATTTCTAGTGTATCGTTAGAGGATGTGATTGGCTGTGGTTTTTCCTCTGCCCAATTTAGTTCTAACAACTCCAGTTCTGGAATTAGCTCCAGTGCTTCTAATTCTTGACCAATGGTTATTTCTGCTTCTTTACCGTGAATAACTAATTCTTGAGCTTGTTTGATTTCAGTAATAATAATTTTGGCTAAAGTGAGATAACTATTATCAGGATTGGCGATCGCATTATTGGCAGATTGACACAATTTAGACCAATTAGGCAAATTAAATTTTTCACCAAGTTTAAATAATTGCTGACAGCATGACTGTAAATTTTCCCTAGATGAAGGTGTGCTGCTTTGTTTAAAAAGTTGCAGCATTTCCCGCAGGGATTGTAGGACTTGACTTTGAAAATCTGACCAATTATTTTGGCTGACTACTGGCGGTTTTTGGGTACTTACTGGAGGTACAACTTCCTGTTTTGGTGGTGGTGTCGGTGCAGATACAGCAATGGGGGTGTTAATATTTCCTGATTGTAAAAGTTTTTCTAGATGCTGATTTAGTTCTGCAAACAGCGGTTCAGTTTCGGACATCAAAGTATTTGCAGTTTCCTCTGACAGACCAAAGGGACTACCCAAATTATCCAACAAAGCTTTTAAAGTATCAGAGACACTCAAAAACAAAGACTCTAGTTTTTGGTCAACCTCAACTCGTTGCTCTTTAAGAACTTTAAAACTATCTTCCAGCCTGTGAGACGTATGCTGAATACTGGTCAATCCTAGCATAGCCGCCCCTCCTTTAATGGAGTGAGCAGCGCGGAAGACTTCGTTGATCATTTCTGGGTCATTAAGGGTTTCTTGTAGGTTCAGTAACCCCTGTTCAATGGTGTTCAGGTGGTCTCTGGCTTCTTCGATGAAGTAACCCAATATCCGTTGTTGTTGTTCCAGCTGCATAAACAAGGATGAAGAATAAAGGATGAACGATTAATGAGAAGAATTCAGGAGTCAGGAGTCAGGAGTCAGGAGTATTATCTTGCTCAGGAATTAACAGATTAGAGATTTTAGAAAACATATCAATTAGGATGTTCAAAGTCTTATTTATTCTGTATTTTGTATTATGAATCCTGACTATTAATGCAGGAATAAGGCTGAATGTTGAATTTAGGATTTGGGATCTTGGATAAAAAAATCTCAAATCCAAAATTAAACACTCCCTTTACCTAGATTCAATAGTTTCCACTCGGAAGCTTTCCACAGAAGCGATCAAGTCGCGGGATACTCCCACCAAGTGTTGTAATGCTCCTGAAACTCGTTGTGCTTCTTGGGACGTTTCCTGGGCTGTGAGTTCCACTGATTGCATCACCTGAGCCACAGCCAGAGAAGTTTCCGTCTGTTCTACGGTATCAGCGGTAATTGAGCGCACCAGACTGTCGATATGACCAGCTACTTCGATAATGTCTTCTAGCGATCGCTTGGCTTCTTCTGCCAATTTTGTCCCTTGAATTACCTGTTGTGTACCTTCTTCCATCGCTGTCATTACAGAGCCTGTATCGCTCTGGATTTGCATGACGATTTGTTCAATTTCTTTCAAAGACTTGGCGGATTTGTCTGCTAACTGCCGCACTTCATCGGCAACAATTGCAAACCCCCGTCCGGCTTCTCCGGCTCTGGCAGCCTCAATACTGGCGTTAAGTGCTAATAGGTTAGTGCGAGAAGCAATCTGGGAAACCAAGGCAACGATAGAGTTAATTTCTTGCGAAGATTCCGCCAACCGTTTCACTTTTCGCGTAGTTTCTGCCACTGTTTCCCGAATTTCCAAAATCCCCGCTACCGTATTTTCTACCGCCTCTCCCCCCTTCACTGCGATCACGCTGGCATCACGGGCTACAACTTCTGCTTCTTTGGCGGCATCTGCTACCCGTTTAATAGATTCGGTCATGACCTGTACGGAATTAAGGGTGACAGCCAACTCTTCTGCTTGCCGCAAAGCATCCCCTGATAAGGCTCTAGCAAAGGTTTCTGAGTTGGTTGAGCCTTTGGTTACTTCCCTCGCTGCCATTTTTACCTGTTGAACAATATCCCGCAGGTTTTGAATTGTCAGGTTAAAGGCATCAGCTACTGCTCCCAAGACATCGGCTGTCACCTCGGCTTGAACTGTCAAATCTCCTCTTGCTGCCCCTTCCACATCATCTAAGAGACGAATCACTTGGCGTTGCAAGTTTTCTTTGGCTTCTTCCTGTTCCACCGCTTTCCGCTGGGCTTCATTGGTGGTCATGAAAATTACCCGTGCCATATCATTAAAGCTGGTAGCTAGATACCCTAGTTCATCTTCTGAGTAGACGGTAGCCTGAGCATTGAGATTCCCTTCTCGCACAGCATCAAACTGAGCTTGCAAATCTTTGGTTGTGCGGCGAATTTGTTTGAGTGTCAGATTTCCCATGAAACCAGCTGTCATCCCACCTGCCAGTCCTGCGGCTAAAGCCATTGCCCAGCCTGTATTTCGCACTGACTCCCGTTGGTCTGGTGGAGAAAATGTGGTAGCTCCAAAACTGACCAAAGCTGCTACTACTGCGGATGTCAAACCCACTGTACTAGCGATATACCATTGCTTTTTATCTAAAGAGGCATTTTCAAAAAATCCGAATAGACCCTGTTCAACACTGACATTGGGTTCTAGTTTAGAAACTTCTGGTTGGGTAAAGACAGGAACTGCTTCTTGCGCTCCTGTAATTGTGAATAGTTCTTCATTTCTGTCAATATCTTCATCATCAACTGAATTCATCGAGAAATCTTGAGAAAAACTACTGTTAGCAGTATTCGACCTTTCTCTTGTTTGTGATGACACACTCATTTCTCGATACTCAGATTCTCCTGTGAGGTTAAAACTGGGAATACTGCCTAAATCGTCAAATTCGTCAAAATCGCCCAGAAATTCCATATTGTTTGGGGAATTTTCTCCCTGCACATTTGGATTCTCTTCTTCATCAGTGGTAAAGCTTTCTGAACCAAAGGCAGACTCAAATGCCTCTAAATCGAAATGATCATCATCAAATTCATCTGCATGATATTTTGTATCCAAATTTATACCTTGCTCATCATCGGCAAAATTGTTGTTCACAGATGATGAAATTTGGGTACTTGTGTCAAGTTCAGGTTCAAATTCTTCTGATTTTTTTTCTCTCAAATGATCTGGTCGGTTCCAAAATGTATTTGCACTACTGTCTGGCAAATCATGTCTATTTAAATGATTATTGATTTCATGTTCTTCAATGACTACATTAATATTTTCCTGACTATTGTTGGCAATTTTCAAATTCTCCAGTTTCATATCTTCAAAGTCTGGTGAATCTTGTTCCAGCATTAATTCAGGCGCACTTGCCCAATTCTTTTCACCTGATAAATTAATTTTTCCCAAAAATGGTGAGTTAGTCTCCGCTTCACTGGTTAGTGAAATTTCCTGTTCTGAATTTGCATCCAGATCAGTTAAATAACTATTTTCTACTGATGTTCCAATATTCTCTTCAGATGAAATACCTTCTTGCCAAAAAGGAGGTAACTCTAAATCTTTTGATACTTCAGCATCATTGCTGGTTGCTCCTAACTCTGAAAATGGTTGATCCAATGCAAAAGGATCATGACCGAAATCTATTGAGCTATCTGGTAGCTTGTCAAGATCAATACTATCTAAATCACTTGTAAAAGGATTACTCAAAGACATATCTTCAAGCGAGTCTTGAGATGCTTCATAGTCACCAAACGATTTCAAATCAAAGTTGGCGTTATCCAAGTCTCTCATAACTCCTAAATCTAGTAAATCTGCTTCATCCATTACCAGACCATTAGACTCCAGATGATTTCTCTGTTGACTAGTCTCGACGGTGGATTCATCTTCACCAAAGGCTTCAAAGTATTGTTGAATACTTTCTAGGTAGTTAGTTGCAGAACCTAAAATTTCTTGATCATCTGTCAAATGGAACACCTGCTCATATTCTGCTTGGGCAATGTCGAACTGCTGCAAAACATAGTAAATGTGACCCCGCAACAGATGAGAATTGGCTTCATCTGGTGAACTATGCACCGCTTGGTCTATTAAAGTAGCGGCGAATTCATAATTTCCTTCTGTATAGGCTGTTAGTGCCTGCTGATATTTTGAATTACGATCATCTATATTTGCTGCCATATCCTCCCTCCCGACTTCAACCTGCCCACCTAGCACTCCGCAAAATTGCTGTTTGATCAATCAATCTTAGATACTTATTATTTTCAGTATCTATCCATTCGCCCCTGAGAAAAGGAGCCATCGTATCTGGTACATTATTGGCTGGCATTAGATACTGTACATCAAGCCAACCCATACCACATATTTGTTCTACTCCTAAGCCTACTATTGTGTCTTGATCTTCAATAGCAATTACTGGTATCTCCGACCTATCCGTGTTTAATGGAGTGGCATCTCCCAGAAATTGACCTAAATCTGCTACCCAAATTAATCGACCTCGTAAATTTAGAGTACCCAAAAGCAGTGGAGAAGCATTAGGAATCGGGGTGATCCGATCAGGACTGAGTTCGATGACTTCCCTGATCCCAGTTGCCGGTAATGCAAACTCCTGTTGTGAAGGAATATAAAATCTTAAATGTAACTCGCCTTTTGGGTCTATGGCTTGTGCCACGTTAACGCTATCAGGACTTTCTAGTTGTAATTCTGGGCTAAATTGGTCTGGACCGCTGCCACTTAAAAAGTCTGGTTTGCTGACCATTTTGTTATCATCCTTATCCTCGCAGTAATTGTTTGACTGTTCCTACCAACTCAGTTGGTTGAAACGGTTTGGCTATATAAGCGTCTGCTCCTTGTCTCATTCCCCAGTAGCGATCAAATTCTTCTCCTTTGGAAGAACACATGACTACGGGGACATTTTGGGTTTTGGGATCGGATTTTAACCGCCGACAAAGTTCGTAGCCATTCATACGGGGCATGACAATATCCAAAACTACTAAATCGGGAGGTGTGCTTTGAATGGCTTCTAAAGCTTCTACTCCGTCTCCCGCATGGGTGACAGTTAAGCCACTAGCTTTGAGGAGATCTGTGATCATCTCCCTTTGGGCGATGCTGTCTTCGACAATCAGAACTGTACTCATAAATACCTATCTACCTCCTATGTCAGACTTTCGGTTCTGGAATGTTCACCAATTCTCTTCCCAGCTAATAATTGTATAAATTAAGTCTAATATTTAACTAATTTACAAAGTCATTTTACTGGAGTTAGCTGATTCTGTAATAACATTTTTTACCCTATCTTTGAGCAAATCCACAAGTCTTGTCTTGGTTTATATTCCCACACTGGGATCTACGTTGATATATTTTTCTATAAGCATAAGTAATTCCGTATCTGCAAATGGTTTTGTCAAATAGTCTGTAGCTCCAACCATTCTCGCTCTGACACGATCAATAAATCCTTCTTTGCCAGTGAGCATGATAATTGGTACAAATCGAAATGCTGTGGAATGTCGCAGCATGGAGCAAATTTCGTATCCATCCAATTCCGGCATAGCTATGTCGCATAAAATTAAATTGGGTTGGAGTTGAAAAACGAGGCTGAGGGCTTCTAAAGGTTTAGTGATGGAAATCGCTTCATATCCTTGTGGTTTCAAAATTGACTCTACAGTTTCACAGATGGCGATCGCATCTTCAATACATACTATCCGTCCTTTTCCTTTATGGTTGTCTACTTTCTCCCAATTTGGTATTTGATCACCAGGCACTGAAGAAACTGAATATACTAATTGTAGCCACCCCTGTTGTACGTAGGGATATATTGCTTTGGCAATAGTTAAAATATCACGATTCAGATAACGAGCCAATTGGCGTATGGATGTTTTCCCATCCGCCCAATGTTGTAACTTATTCACTGTAGATACTGGTAGTGAATCTGTCAATTTAGCTAGATCAGCCAGCATCGGTAACTGTTCCGGCGATTGAATATGTGGATATAACTGTTTCCATTCTTGCACCTCCTTGGTAATTTTTGTGACTAAAGGCGTAATTTCTAAACTGGTGAGTTGGGGAACAAGTGCTGTCCCTAAATCGAAAATGAAACTGCCTTGGTGTAAGCTCAACAGATCAAACAGTGTCTCATGTACCAAGCCATAAATAATATTCCTAGCTACTTTTGGGCTAATGATATTCTGCTCTAAAAGCGCCCAGATGTAGGCATACTCTGGGGAATTTGTTGATTCTAAGGTGGTAAGTTGCATTTTGTTAAGCCGTTGCTCAACTCGGTAATGACGTAGGTAATCATCAATCCGGGCTAAACTACTTTCACCAGCTTGACAGTAGACGATTTGACCGTTTAGAAAAAATACAAACCAAGATAGTGGTTTACTCTCTCTTGCAGAACGGTGCTTGAGGGTTTCCTCCCTACTCAGTTTGTGGCTTTGGTAAGTGTGGTGTGCCTCCACCCACAACTGCCCAGTTCTTTGTCCTAAGGAAATCAGTTGTAGAATACTACAAATATCAATTTCGTTTAAATTTCCCTGCATTTACTTAAAACCCCCCTCCTTAGTATTCTAGAAAGATTACTTTATAAGAAAATCGAGTGCGCCAAAACCACGCCCGATAAAGTATCTCCACCAAGTTCCGATACTTTATCGTACTTCAGTCGGTGGATGTAGGCGAACGGCTTGCCCCTTTAGAGGCAGTCATGATATATTGCTTTTCAACAGGTATGGTAATCAACCTGTATAAAAACCTAACTGCCTAACGGCAATCTGTACCTTGACAATTGAAGATTGGTGGGTTCTATTCCATAGTTCTAGTTACTACCCAGGAATAAGTAAAATCTACTATTCGGGAAGCCGCTTCGCGTCTACATGGGGGCTAGACTCGTGTTGAGCGCACTTGTACTGAGCCACTTGTACTGAGCGCAGTCGAAGTAAGTCGAAGTAGTCGAAACACGACACATAATTTAAACTCAAACAAATTGGGAATCATCCAACTAGGGAAGGGCATTCCCTAAGTAACGCTTGAGGAGAGAACCACCTCGCTTGCTAGAAACTGCAAGGGATCTAGTCTAAGTGGACTCGTTGAATCAAGAATCTGCGCTCCTTGAGAACGCAAAGTGTCAATTATTGTCACCTTCAGCTTTTACCAGTTTCAAGTAGAATGGCTAGATGATTGTCTCTCACCAATATTCTGAAAACCTAGATATGCTCATTTTTTGATCGAGTTTTGACAAAGTTAGTGTTCACACGGTAGTCATAGTCACTATTATGTATACAGGATATAAAATATGCGATCCGGTCTGGTGTTGTAAATATTAATGGTTCTTCAGTACCTAGTATGCCAAACTATTAATTAAACATCAAAAATGTGTTTAAAAATAAAGGCAAAAAGCCATATCCCATGAAAAATACCTAAAATGCGATGCACTGAGCTTGTCGAAGTGTTAATAAATAATGCCCGTATTTATATCATAAGGGTTTTATGGTTTTTGTGAACGCAATCTAGCATAATATATAATGAAGACCCCGAATTTCTCACAAGAGGAAAAAATAATTGATGAAAAGCTACACCAAGTGAAATTTATTTGATACATGAAGGGCGGCGATGAGAAAAAATAAATGTCACAGTATAAATTCGATAAAAGCTGTAATAAATTATATGTAACCTAGCTGCTAGATACGGATATCAAGATTCTTTTGGTAAAACTCAGACATCAGGAAACACAGTTGAGAGAAAACTGAATTCTCAACTCGAAATAAAAACTAAAAATGAGCTATTGTTACTTTCCCACCTTGGAAATTTACTACTACTGGGTGGGTTTATTCTCTTTCAAATTTGAACTGTTTTGGTGTACAATCTGTTGTTAATTGGGTCGTACTTTATAACTGTTGAAATGCTTTATACATATAGATTTTCTCAGTTTTTGACCCTTTTTTTCTTGTTCTTTGTGAGAAATACGGGGGTGGTATCGGCAAACTTTCAACTCAGCTTAGTACCCATGACAAGGGTTAACTTGCAGAGGAGCCGTGTGATGTGAAAACATCACGCACGGTTAAACAAGACAAATGCAAAAAATAATCTAAGGTATATACTGAAACACAGACGTAAAGTACATCAAAAGGACTAGCGGTGTGCTGTATTTAGCAGAAGTACAAAAGCAGAAAGGCGGTTTACTGAGTGGCGGTTCTAAAACTGAACTCAAACTGCTCGCTTGTCAACGTAGTGACCAGAATTGGAGTAATGTCTCAGAAGAAACAATTGTGGCTGAGGAAGCCAGCAAATTGAATGATGGCGCACTTGTATTGGTGGAACTGAGTCCGAATCGTCAATTACAGCGGATTCAGGAAGCCGGTCGGCCGCTAGTAAACATTTTGCAAAGTTTTTCCCGTCAAGTGGAAAAATTTAAGCTCAAGGAAGATGAAATTGACTCGTGGAAGCAGTCACTAATGTTTCAAGTCCAAGAGATAAATCGCCGTGAAATTGACATGGAAGCGCGGTGGGAACAACTGCAAAATCTAGAACAAGAGGTACAAAGCTTAGAAAAAAACAAGCAGGAAGTTGAAAAATCCCGTGAGCAAATTGACAGATTGCGGGCAGAAGTTGAACGCAATCGTCACGAACTCGAAGGTGCTTGGGAGCATTTACGGGGAGAACAACGTCGTCTTGATGAAATTAAAGCAGATTCTCACCAGGGGACTGTTTTCAATGAGGATGAAAGCCGAAGAATTGCTGATTTACTCAATCGCTTATCTAATGGCGTTGGTTCTACGGGAATATTGCGGAAAAATCTGAATTTGGCTTTTGAACTTGTAGAAAAGCAACAAGCCACTCTCAACCCACATTGGCAACAACTAGAGTCCAAGCGCCATTTGGCTCAACAACAACAAGGGGAAGTTGAACAACTCTGCCAAACTTTGAGCGATCGCCAATCCCAACTCCAACAAAAGCAAAATTATTTGCAGGAACAAACAACTCAGTTACAACTGACGAAAACACAGCTGAACAGTAAACAAGATTTTCTGGACTTACTTAAAGCACAATTGTCAAATCAAGAATATTTATACCAACAAACCCAGGCTTTTTTGACAATGACTGGGAATATGGTTTTGGACAGTCAAGTTGATGTAGACGCTTTGCAGCATCTCCCTCTGGAAGAACTGCAAAAAATTGTACACGACTTACAAAATAAACTAGAAATAGATTCTAGTTTCGTTCAAGACCAGGAACAAGAATTAAATTACAAGGAACAAGCTATACAAGAAATAGAGAAAAAGATCCGGCATGCATCTGGAGATGAACTCAGAAATTTAGCATCAGAACTCGCTGAAGAACAAGACCTCTATCAGATGCTAAATAAAAGTTTAAAACCACAACGCCATAATTTACGAAAACAGGAGCAAATTTTTAAACAGCATCAAGCTATTTTACTGCACCGACAAGGACAGTCTGTTCCCCACTCCACAGGTAATAATGCAATTAATTTAGAGTCAATTCTTGCCCAAATTGACACCCAACGACAACAACAATCCCAAGCACTGCAAAAGCTAGAAAGTGAGATTCAGCAACTGATTGCTGATATTGAAAGCAAGCAAGGGGAAATAGAACATCAAACCCATGAGTTAGAGTCTCAGCGTCAAGAAATTAAATCACTGGAAGCACAATTACTGAACTTGCAAACTACAACTGCTGAATGTTGGGGTAAGGTCAATCTTTATCAAGAAGCTTTACAACCTATTCAGGATTGTTTGGATGGTTTACGGGATAAGCTACAAGCTGTTTCTGAATCTGTAAATCATGTTCAAAAGAGTGGTGATTCTCAACTTCAGACTATTACCCAGATGCGTCAGACTATTAAAAGTTTGATTCCTCAATTGGATTTGTTAGCTTCTTAGAAAGGATGAGGATGAAAATCTCACTCATCCTTGCTTCTTGATTATACATATCCACTCACCTTGTACTTGAGCGATCGCTCCACCGGGAAAAGGATCAGTTTGAGAACGGTTGGGTGCTGTAATTAAAGCTGTGATTTTTTCAATGTGTTCAAAGTTGGGAGCATCAGGTAATATTTCCTGTAATACCTGACGCATCACTCGACGTTGCAAAGCTAGGGGTTGTTTTTTTAAAAGATGACGATTGAGTTGTAAATCTTCTTTCTCACCCTTTACTGAGGCTTCTAACCGCAATTGACGGGCTGTTTGTTCTAGATATTCTACCTCTGCTTGCAGTAGTTCTGCTGTTTGTGCTAGGTGAGATTCTACTTGGGGGTTGAAATTTTGCTTGAGATATGGTAAAAGTTCGTTACGTATGCGATTACGAGCATATTGTAAATTTTGATTTGTGGAATCTTCCCAAATTGGTAAATTAAAATCCTGACAAAATTGCTCAGTTTGGGTGCGAGTAACTTCTAAAAGTGGACGTACTAGGGTAATATTGTCAGTCATTGGACGTTGCCAAGTTAAAGCTTGTAAACCGTCAGCACCAGTACCGCGCATAAGGTTGTAGAGTAAAGTTTCCGCGCGATCGCTGGCTGTATGTCCAGTAATGATATATTGATAATTATATGTTTGGGCAATATTCGTTAAAACCTGATAACGCCAATTTCTAGCTGTAGCTTCACTATTAACAGGATTTATAGCTGTTTCTAAATAAAAAGGTATATTCCAAGTTTGTGCTAAATTTTGGACATGATCCGCATTAGCTGGAGAGTCAGAACGCCAACGATGATCACAATGGGCTATAGCTAGATTCCATCCCCATTGAGGTTGTAAATCTAATAATAATTTAATTAAGCATAAAGAATCTTGACCACCGGAAACTGCGACTAATAGATTTTGGTGACGCTCAAATAAATGACGAGCGCGGATAGTACGATGTATGTGGGCGTGGAGAGGAGTCCATAAGCTCATTTTTCTGTTGCTGCTAGTGCATGATTTTAGTTGACAAGGATAGATTGAAATTCATAAGTTTAATGATCACAAATTATAATAAATATTTAATCAAAGGTAAAAAGAGAAACCCACCAATCACACAGACAACAACTAAGAAAAACACTTTCCAGCCTAGTGTTAATATATTTCCCATAGCTAGTAAAGTCAAGAAAACTAGATTGAGAGCAAAACTTAAAAAAACAATTGGTACAGGAAATAAAGTTGGCTTATTATCTGCTGCAATTTCTTTGATTTCCTGTAAAATTTCCTGAGTATTTCTTGGTCTGTCTCGTGGTTGATGCTCTATTAAATCATCAATTAAATCTTTAAATTCTTCAGAAATTTCTGGAGATTCATCTCGCCATAATAACTTTGAATTTCTTGGATCTAGTTGCAAGTTTCCATTTCCAGGATAAATTCCAGTTAGTAAATGAACAAAAGTACGACCCAAAGAAAAAAAATCAGATTGATAAGTTACCCCTATGCCATTTTCTTGTTCTGGTGAACAATAACCAGGTGTGCCAATTTGTGTACCAGGAATAGTTTGCTTTTGAGTTTTTTGAGTAGCTTCTTTAACAATCCCAAAATCAATTAATACTAATTGACCATCAGGTTTTAACATAATGTTATCTGGCTTAATATCCCGATGTAAATAGTTTTGACTATGAACATGATCTAAAATATCAATTAGTTGTTTTAGCCATTCAATAGCTAATTTGGTGTTAGTAATTTTTTGATTTTTTTTTAGCCATTCACCTAAATCCTGTCCAGCGATTTTCTCCATTACTAACCCATGTAAAATTTCCTGGGTGTGAATACAACGAAATTTGAGATAACCATCCACTTTCACCTTGGGAATTCCTGGATGATTTAATTTTTTCAATACATCATATTCTTGTTCAAAAAGTTCCACAACTTTCGGATTGCTAGAATTTCCGAACCTTAAAACCTTAATGACTTTATGATCACCCATTAAGCTATCTTCTACCTCAAAGGTCTTACCAAAATTCCCATCTCCTAATTCTTGAAGTACATGATAACGATTGCTAATAATATCTCCTGTTTCGATCATAATTATCTCTCCTTTCGGTTAATAAAATATGGGTTGATTTTAAGATTTTAGCATTATATATGGGAGCATCCCAAATGTGTAAATTTGTGTAAATTTATTTTGATCTAACGAACTTAAATGTTCCAAGGGACTGATATGATTGAACCGCAAAGGGCGCAAAGGACACAAAGGTAAGAGAGTTTAAGAGATTTTTTAGTGTTGCTGCTGTCATTTTTTCAAAATTGGGATGCTTCCTGATCTAGACACTTTAAATCTGATACATTATAGTTAATCGGTACAAACATAGCCCCATAGGTAGAACATTGAGTAGGTACAACACGGACTATTTGAGAAATATTTTCTTTCCTATCTCCATCCTGATCAAAAGAAATATTACCCGAAGCACCTCCTATAACCTGTAGACTTCTTAAATGCTGCTGTATATCTAATCTTTGTTTTTGCAAAGAATCGTTGATATTTAGTTTTTCCAGAGCTTTTGTCAACACCAAAGTAGCATCATGAGACATGGCAGTTTGAGCATCTATCTTACCTGTTCCCCAAAGGTTTTGGGCTTTGGTAATAACCTCCTGATTAGGAGCAGTTAAAGGATGCCAAGGAATGAATATTAAAAGATTTTTGACAAGATTTCTGCGATTAAGTATTTGAGGATCATATAAAACCCACAGTCCTCCCATCGGTAATTGATTTTCATTAACATCAATGATACTTAAAGTATTTTTGAAAGAGAGAGAATTAACATGACCATCGGGAATAAGAATAAGTGCTTTAGCTCGTTGTTTTTTAACTTCATTTAATATCTTATTAGGAATAAAGTTAGGTTGAGATATATCTATTGCAATTATCTTATTTGCATCCAATTGCTTCCGAAATTCTTCCAAAGCAGATTTGCTATAAGTGCTACTTGGTGTGTAGAAAATAGCTACTTTTTCTTCCTTAGCTAATTTAGCTAATTGCCATTTTTCAATCAGTAGAGTAGTCTGAACTTTAACGCTATTAACAGTGCGAAAGAAAAAATTATTTGGATATGTATTACCATTTAAAATATCTGGTCGCAAAGCAGTAGAAGCAGGAGAAATAAAAACTATTTGATGCTTGTGATAAACTGGTAAAGCGGCTTTAGTGAGTTCAGAGGCATAATGTCCAATAACTGCAACTATGTCTTTTTTAGAGAGTATATCTTCAGCTAATTTATTCACAGTGTTTGGGTTATTTTTATCATTAACAATGATAATTTTTAGACCTGGATATTTAGGATTTTTGTTAAATTCTTCCTGAACTTGTGCAGCACCTCTTAACAGAGCTTTTGCTATACCTTCAGAGTTTCCATTAATAGGAACTACCACAGCAATAGTGTAACTTTTTTCACTAGTGATTTTTTCCTGTTGCATCAATTTGGCATTATTAAGGTAGATCAAAATTTCCGGGTTATTTGGATCTGTATTTCTCTTTTGAGTAAAATAATTAACAGCTTTTTGCCAGTTACCTGCATGAAAATATGAAAATTTCTCTTGTGTAAATAAACTTTCCTCACCACAAGATAAATTGTCAGATAATTTAAAGTTGTTACACCAAGTATTATAAAAATAATAATTATATAACCCAATAAATAAATTATCTTGAGGATGAATAATCCAATATCCCCAAACAGTAAAACTTAATATCAAGATTAAAAATGTTATTTTAGCCCTGATGGTGTATTGACGGAAGTTTTTGCGGATTTTTTTCATGTAATCAACCTTTACAATCAGTTATAACGTCTTTTAATATATTTTTTAATTAAAGGATTCAGAACCCAAAGAATTTTACCTCCTGCTAATATATCAGCTTTTTCAAGCAAACGCACTTGCCATAAATTATCTATCGCTTGACTAATTTCTCCTTTAAAGGGGAAAATTTGAGATATTTGAGCAATTAATAGTGGCTCTGTCGCTATCGCTAATTGTTGCATAATTTGAATTTCTAAGTTTGTTAAATTAAAAAAAAGTTTATCAAGTAATCCCATGATCACATCAGGTATATAAATTGTTCCTTCCAAAAATTCATAAATTTGTCCATCGTGAATGTTTTTAATTGGTTCAGAAGCCAGAATTAAAGCTAATGGATGTCCTTTGTATGTGTCAATTAGTTGTTCTATTCCTGAATTGACAATTCCCAAATCTGTCAATAGGTTTTTAGCATCTTGAATTTGTAAACCGCATAATGAAAGTTCCTTAATTTGTTGCTTATTTACAAATAAATTCATTACTCTTGGTCTTTGTATACTGGTAAAAACCAAGCAGCTATTATGTGCTAAATCTCCAATTTTTCTTAGTAATAAATCATAATTGTCCAGTAATTCACTAGTTCCCATCACTCCTTCCCATTGATCAAATATTAATAAACAATGATGCTGATTTAATAAATTAATCAGATTTGTAATTCTTCTATTTATATTTGTTTCTGGATTATTTGATGCAAAATAGCACTCTATATCAGTTAAAATTTCTGCTAAGGAAGGGGAATATTCAAGACTCTTCCAAATCACATAATCAAAATCATTTTTAACCTTTTCAACTAACTCCCTCACTAGCGCAGATTTACCAATACCATTTATCCCCAAAACACCTACCACACGACAGTTTTCGGTAACTATCCATTTTTGTAAATCAGACAGTTCTTGTTGTCGTCCATAAAAATCACTTACATCTGGTGCTTCCAGCAAATTTATATGTGAATTTATCTGTGAATTTATCTGTGAATTTATCTGTGAATTTATCTGTGCTTAGTGTTCTCTTCTGTGACAAGTTCTTTCTTTTTTTTTAAAAGTTCATCTAGCACTAACCGACAATTTTTTTTATTTATATCTGTTCCTATGGTATCACCCAGTTTCTTGAATAATTGGGGACCTTTAATAATCATGATGGTACTGGGAGCATAATTGGGAATTTTCATCTTTTTGTATGGTTCACCGTGCAGAGAATATTCCAGAATTGCTTCTTCACAAGGATCTAAATCTAAATCTTGTTCTTTTTCCCGCTTTACCCAATCTTTAAATAGTTTGATTAACTCTTTCCCATCCATAGTCCAGTTTTCTTTCAAGCTCGTATTGTGGATTGTATCTTAATTTGCACTAACTTTATTAAATTTATTAACTTTATTAGTTTTATTAGTTTTATGAGCTTAAATACTGATAATTAGTTAGTGATGACAATTACATATAGTGATGAGATACTTTTTTGTGTAAGGACAAAAAAAGAGGTTGTTGTGGTTGCTCAATACTCATTCAGGAACTAAAGCTAGTTAGAACAAAGAGAAGTTTTACTGGTATCGTTGAAACTATAGTAGATCAGCAATATTGGGTAAATTTCTATACAATCTTCAGCACAAGATAATTTCGTTTTTTAGTTTGAAATCAAAGTTTACCTACACATGAAAAAAAACTGGTGTTATTTGCTATCTTTAATATCAGCTACTTTACTGACTACCTCTGTTCAAGCTGAGGAAGTTTCTAGGAAAGCCGCTGATCTCATGGCACAAAGTCCTTTATTACCTACTAACAAGCAGTCTAATTCATCTAATTTAGTAGCTCAGAATAGGGATGCTGATTTGTTTGATTCTAGTCAACCTGGAAGTAACTATTGGTATCTAAGTGGAAGTGTTGGTGGTGCTTTCCCAAATGATCTAAAAGCAGAAAACTCCGATCGTGGATTAAGCGGTAGCTTAAACTTAGATTCTGCATTTCAATATAGCATAGCTGCTGGTTATCAGTGGAAAGATGCTCGCGCTGAACTAGAAGTTAGTAATGCTTCTTTTGGTGTTAATAAAGGTAATTTGAATAGTGACTCTTTTCCAGCTACAGGTAATGTGAGTGCAACTACTGTACTGGTGAACGGCTACTATGATATCCCGACTGGCTCTAAATTTCGTCCCTACATTGGTGCTGGTATAGGTGTTGGTTTAATTAGCGGTAAGCTTGAAGATATAGACCTTGGTATTGGCTCATCTTTTGCTTATCAAGGTAAAGTAGGTCTTCAATATGAAGTCGCCAAAAAAGGTAATGCTTTTGTTGAATTTAAATATTTGGGCATAAGCTCCTACAAAAATGATGCTGGTAGCGATATCAGCCCACCTAATTCCTATGGTGTGAGCGTTGGTTATCGACAAGGTTTTTAATCTTTAATTGCATATTGTAGGGTGCGTCTGATGCACTCTACAAACTTGATTCTATTCATTCAGTATATTTCAATTTTTCTCTTAAATCATCTAACGGTGAAGTTTCTTGATTTAATTTTGAATTATTATTCACAACTATTTCTTTGACTGTCGGTTCATCAGGTTCAAATTCTATGCAAACCCTGATTTTACCCTTTTTCCAACCATCACCAGGTCTGAGTACCTTTGCTTCCATACCTTCTGTAAACAGTTTTGCGTCGTGATCATCAGAACCTATATATTCTTTAATTACTTCTATTAATTCACTAGCTGTCATAGTTTTAGATACATCTAATCTGTCAAAATTTTCTGGATTCACAGAAATTACATCATTTTGATTTAGCATTGCAAATTGATGACTCACAGATATTACCTTGAAATTCATCAAACCAAGTATATTCAAGAATATTATACGTTATAACTTCTCCTGAATTTTTCTTTGTATCTTTGCGCCTCTGCGCCTCTGCGTGAGATCAAAAAATATTCCCCCTCTCAACAGAAAGGAGGAATTAATGATCAACACATCAAAAGCTGAAAGCTGAAAGCTGACTGCTGAAACTAGAAAAACCAACCGTAGGAATGTAAACCTTTACCCAAAAGATTCACACCTAAATAACAAATCCAAACTACAACAAAACCACCAGCAGCTAAAATTGCCGGTTTTCTACCTTGCCAACCGCGAGTAATTCTCGCATGAAGATAAGCAGCAAAAACTAACCAAGTAATTAAAGCCCAAGTTTCCTTTGGGTCCCAACTCCAATAAGAACCCCAAGCTTCATTAGCCCAAACACCACCGGCTATAATACCAATTGTGAGTAGGGGAAAACCCAAACCAATAACGCGATAACTAATATTATCTAGGGTTTCTGCTAGGGTAAGACGTTGAGGAGAAAGAATTTCCGCAGTAGCAACAGAGGTAATTTTTACCGCATCTAAAACAGCAGTACCATTACCATTGTTATTACTTTCCAACCGGGAAAAACCATTATTTTCCGATGCAGAAGTGAGGGTTTCTGTGACTAATTCTTCAGCCTTGATAAGTTTGTAACCATTGGTGCGATAACCACCATTACCAAAAGAACTTCCTTGTAATTGAATGTTTTGGCCGCGAGTGACAATTAAGAAAGCGATCGCCAACAAAGAACCCACCATCAAAGCCGAATAACTCAACATCATCACACTGACGTGCATCATCAACCAATTCGACTTTAAAGCCGGTACTAAAGGTTCAGAAACCTGCATTTCTGAAGGTAAGGTTAAAGTAGCAAAAGCTGTAATTCCCATCGCTACAGGAGCAGTTACAACCCCCACTAACTTGCTACGACTCGTATTTTCAGCAATGAGATGGACAGCAGTAATTCCCCAAGTGAGGAAAAATAGAGACTCATAAAGATTGCTAAGAGGGAAATAACCAGCTTCAATCCATCTTGCCCCTAAAAGAGTAGCAATACACAAATTAGCGATCGCCATTCCAGCTGTCCCCAAAGCCGCAGTCACCGATAAACTCGGAAAAGCCGCCCCCACCCAATACACCAGCATAGTGCAGAACAAAACAGCAAAGGAGGCATTATCCAGCCAGTTCTGGAGTACAACCAGATTCATAAACAATTCTCTCCAGTAAATCAGTGATCAGTTATCAGTTATCAGTTATTTAACCCAAGTTGCTAGTTAAGAATAGGAGTCGTAGGGGCGAAGCATTCGGCCGACCAATGATCGATCAATTTTTGTCACAGCCTATTTTCCTGTAAGGGCGAAGCATTCGGCCGACCAATGATCAATTTTATGAAAAGGCTATTTTCCGAATGCTTCGCCCCTACTTCGCCCCTACTTTGCCCCTACTTTGCCCGTACAGGAGTCAGGATAAAGAATCAATTATGATAGTATTCCCTGGTTTTTTCCTGTCTATTTCTCCTTTTCACTTCCATTTGAGAGCCTTTCTTGCATAACTAGCAACTTACGTTAGTTATCAGTTCCAGTTAGAGAATTAATTTAACTCAAACTCTGATACTTTGTACTGAAAGCATTCCAACTATCCTGATTTGATCCTATCTAGTTTTGGTGATAGTTGATAGTTGATAGTTGATAGTTGACAGTTGATAGTTGACAGTTGATTGGGAAATATAAAATTGATTACCCAGTCCCCAGTCCCCAGTCCCCAGTCC
>NZ_JACJUZ010000145.1:0-3503 GCF_014299995.1 Sphaerospermopsis sp. LEGE 00249
GTCACCAGTCCCCAGTCACCAGTCACCAGTCTCCAGTCCCCAGTCACCAGTCCCCAGTCACCAGTCCCCAGTCCCCAGTCCCCAGTCACCTTTACTCAGGACTGGTTGTTTCTGCTTCTGTAGCCGGTTCTGCTTCTGAATCAGTTTCCTCTTCTGTGCTTAAAGAACCTTCGGGTACAAGTTCTATGGATGAGTTAGCCAGCAACCAATCCATGATTTTCTCATTTACTAGCTGTGCTTCTACCAAAGATTGCAGTCTTACTGCATCTATATCTTCATCAGCGTACTCTTCTAAGAGTTCTTTAACTTTAGCGTTGACTTCCTCAACTGTGGCTGTGATTGATTCCCGTTTACCGATTTCTTCTACAGCCAAAGAACGTTTAAGGCGTTCTACTGCGTCTGGTTCTGAACGCTCGCGCAATTGATTCAGGATTTCTTGGGTGAGAAACTTTCTCACATCCATTCCCTGCTCTGACAATTTCATGATTGTCTGTTTGATCATGACATCAACTTCGTTATCTATCAAAGTTTTTGGCAAATCAATTTCTACGTGCTTGAGCAGTTCCGCTAATAAAGCTTCTTGCTGATTGGTTTTGGTTTGCTCTTGGGCTTCTTTTTGATAACGTTCTTCTAAGGATGCCCGTAATTCTGCTAAAGTCTCAAAATCACTGACTTCTTGAGCAAAGTCGTCATCTAATGGTGGTAGTTCTTTTTCCTTAATTTCTTTGAGTGTGACTGTAAACAAGGCAGGTTTACCCGCCAAGTCTGGACTCGCATAAGGATCTGGGAACTGGGCGGAAATTTCTCTGGTTTCTCCAGGGTTCATTCCTACCATACCGACTACAAAACCAGGGATAAATTTATCTTCCTGCAACTCGACTTGAAAATCTGCTGCTTCTCCTCCTGGAATGGGTGTAGGTTCTGCTGCCTCGTCTTCACCTTCACCTTTAGCCAACACACCTTTAAAATCTACTACTGCCACATCTCCTATTTGGGCTGCTCTTCCTTCTACGGGAATTAATGTGGACATTTTCTGCCTTTCCTGATCTAACACTGTATCCACCCGTGTTGGATCATGTTTGATTTCTTCAGCTTTGACTTGGAATCCTGTATACTGCTGGATTTTGATTTCTGGTTCTACATCCACCACCGCAGCAAAGGTCAAGGATTCTCCAGGTTTATAATTATTAATCAAATCATCAAAGGATGACACTAATCTCGGTTGGCCAATAGCTTTAATGTCTTCTTGTTTGACTGCTTGCTCTACAACTTCGGGAATTAGTTCTTCCAATACCGATGCTTTGATGCGACTGCTTCCCAGACGCTGTAATAATACCTGCCGGGGTGCTTTGCCTTTGCGAAACCCAGGAAGATTTACAGTAGCACTTAAATTTTTGATTACCTGTTCGTATTTTTGTTGGGTAACTTCCGCTGTAATTTCTATTTCTAGTCCAATTTGGCTTTTTTCAAGTTTTTCCTGGGTTACTTTCATGCTTTGTCTCTGTTTTTTGGTGTTGTCATTTTTGATAGTACACACAAGCTGCGTATATCTCGCTTATTAACTTGATGTGCAACACAAAACTTATACTAATCGCTCATATTAAGATTAATAGAGGGATTTTTAGGTTATATATCAGTTTTGTGCAGTTGATGGATTTTTTGACGAAATCAGACAAAATAATTAAATATAATTAAATAATTAGCTATCCAGTAATCGTCTTTTCAGCATCCTCAACTCCGGGCTTAGGGGCTGCGCTCTTCAGCAGATATCTAGTTTACTGCCAATAGCACAGAAATTTACAGATCCTTCCAGTTTTTCTGCTATATCTTTACTGATAGGATATCTCAGTCGATTTTTCAGAAGTTTTCATTTAAACGTTGTTTAGTCCTAAAAAATCTGCTTAATGATCTTTAATTGATGGCTGTTCCTGCCCATGGGATAGGTTAGACGCAAAATGTTACCCAGATTGTTCAGGTTGTGATATCCTGTCAACATGGTAGATTCCCATGGTAGCACTGTTGCCTAACAATACTTGTCTGCTCTCAAGAGAGAAGGTAAGAGCAAACCCCCCAATCTCAAACCCAGTAACCGCTTCCCAAACCTACTCACTACTGGGAGATGGTTAACTAAGCAGTCTGGTGTTGCTAAGTTTGTACCATTGATTCTATCAACCTGATTAATGGTTAACCTATTCATTTTACCCTTAGTTTGGAGTTTGTTGTATGGTAGTGTATAATTCAAAGTAATACAGGTTAAATGGTAACTATTGTCAAATAAAATCAAAATATAAATAAAATATCCTAAAATCCAAATTCTTTAGATATTATAGATATCTACTAAATTAGAAAAAAACTCATTAAGTATTCAAACTTCTTTGATTGCTCAATGTTGCCATTATAGATATTTTGAGTATTAGAAAAAACTTAGTAACCTTAGTAACCTCTTAAAGGAGAAGTCCAATTTGTCTAAATCCTATCGTGTAGCTATTTTGGGTGCGACTGGTGCTGTAGGTACGGAGTTGCTGGAATTACTAGAAAGTCGTAATTTCCCCCTGGCTGATTTAAAATTGTTAGCATCAGAACGCAGTGCAGGAAAGACGCTCAAGTTTAAAGGCGAAAATATTGTAATTGAGGCAGTCAGCGATCGCTCTTTTGCAAATGTTGATATTGTCTTAGCTAGTGCTGGTGGTGGAACTTCCAAAACCTGGGCTGGGGTAGCTGTAGAAAAAGGAGCAGTGGTAATAGATAACTCTAGCGCCTTCCGTATGAACCCGGATGTACCTTTGATAGTTCCAGAGGTGAATCCCCAAGCCGCAGCAGAGCATAAAGGCATTATCGCCAATCCTAACTGCACGACAATTTTAATGACGTTGGCAGTTTGGCCACTGCATCAAGTAAAACCAGTAAAAAGGATTGTAGCAGCAACCTATCAATCTGCCAGTGGTGCTGGTGCAAAAGCAATGGAAGAAGTGAAAACCCAAACCAGTGCTATACTACAAGGACAACAACCAGTAGCTGAAGTGTTACCTTATCCGTTGGCTTTTAATTTATTTCCCCATAATTCCCCATTGACAGATTTGGGGTACTGTGAGGAAGAGTTAAAAATGGTCAATGAAACTCGGAAAATATTTGGTAGTCAAGACATCAGAATTACTGCTACTTGTGTACGGGTTCCCGTACTCCGCGCCCATTCCGAAGCAATTAACCTGGAGTTTGACACACCTTTTAGTCCAGATGAAGCAAGAGCAATTTTAAGCAATGCGCCTGGTGTGAAATTGGTGGAAGATTGGCAAAAAAATTATTTCCCCATGCCTATAGAAGCTAGTGGTAAAGATGAGGTTTTAGTCGGCAGAATTAGACAAGACATTTCTCATCCTTGTGGCTTAGAATTATGGTTGTGTGGCGATCAAATCCGTAAAGGTGCGGCTTTAAATGCGATACAAATCGCCGAATTATTAGTAGAAAAAAATCTACTTCAGAATGGGTGATTGGGGACTGGGGAC
>NZ_JACJUZ010000028.1:0-57932 GCF_014299995.1 Sphaerospermopsis sp. LEGE 00249
TTAGTCATTAGGCAGTAGTCACCAGTCCCCAGTCCCCAGTCACCAGTCCCCAGTCCCCAGTCACCAGTCCCCAGTCCCCATAATTCGCAGTGAAACGGTACAGTTAAACAAGGTCAAATAGATAGAGACACACGGGCAAAATGACAAACATTGAACTTAAACCTTGTTTCCTGACTCCCAAAAGAGTACAACTAGAGTATCCCCTGTTTGTCTATTTACCAGGAATGGATGGAACTGGTCAAATGTTGCGATCGCAAACTGCTGGCTTAGAATTGGGTTTTGATGTCCGTTGTTTAGCGATCCCCAGACAAGACCTCACCACCTGGGAGGTGTTAACCAATAATGTTTTAGACTTAATTCACGCAGAATTAGAAAGAAGTTGTCACCGTCCTGTTTACCTGTGTGGTGAGTCTTTTGGGGGTTGTTTAGCTATGAAAGTCGCTACCCAATCACCACAATTATTCAAACGTATTATTTTAATTAATCCTGCTTCAGCCTTTCAATTACGTCCTTGGCTCAATTCTTTATCTCAACTGACTGACTTTGTGCCATCTTGGTTTTATGATATTGGTGCATTAGGATTACTACCATTTTTAGCATCTTTATCACGGATGTCTAGTAGTATTCGCCATGAACTGCTGAGAACCATGCGTTCTTTACCCGCAGAAACGGTAAATTGGCGGTTGTCATTGTTGCGGGAGTTTCAAGTTGAAGAGGAAAGATTGCAAAAATTAAAGCAAGAGGTATTATTAATAGCTGGAGGGAGCGATCGCTTGTTACCTTCTGTCAGTGAAGTGGAACGGTTAGATCAGATTTTACCTAATCCTAAGAAACTAATCTTACCTGATAGTGGTCATGCTTGTTTATTAGAGGAAGATGTAAATCTGTATGAGATTCTTAAAAATAATGAATTTCTAGAAACTGTAAAATACAGTCATGCTACTAAGTAGGTAAACAGAAAAAATCGAAATATGTAACTAAAAGTAAAATCTACGTAAAATTAAACCTTCAGCAGCGTAGCTTATACATGATACGCAGTAATCACTATTTTCTTGTCAGGACTATAAATAGATTCTACCCTTGGATATTGATCATGAATCCACCAAACTTTAATTCTATTACCTTGGGCTGGCGCAGTACCTGATATTGAGTAACCAGCATCAATCATTAATTTCTCAAATTGAGTTGCGCTTAATGTTTGACATTTGAACTGTGGTAGTCCCTGGATTTTATGCTTGTTTAGGGTCATGGGTAGCCTGGTAAATTATGAATATTTTGTATCTTACTACCCTATTTTTTTCATAACTTGTAAACCAATAACTCATATTGGATTTAATCCAATTCAATCTTTTACGTTACTAACCTATCCTTTTCTCAACCTCATCTTCCAATGAATCATAAGTACCCTGATAAGTTGTAAAAATCTTGTAACCTGGTAATACTAAAGCTATGCCGGCATAACTGTGAATCTTACCTGGATATCTGTAGGGTTGATCATCAGGAACAGCGCCACCAAGGCGAATATTTATTCCCGGTAGCCATAAGTATAAGCCAGGAATTAATAAATCCATGCTGTAAGCAATTTCTCTTATAGCTTGATTTTCATCAAGAGAGTTATTAGCAATAAAGCTCAACCTGGTGTTTATGATATTTAACATAGTTTTTTTCATCCCCAAGCGGGGAACTTTGACAAGATGGCTTAGTTTCAATCCCTAATAGGGATTATCTTAACAGGAGTTCCCACACGCTGGAAATTTTGAGCAATACTGGTACAAGTAAGGAAGGTTTACAGAACATTACAAAAATGATGATTCAACCTACAAATACAGCTTTATTAGATTGGACTGGTGATACCTTAGCAGTTGGCTTATTTGAAGACGCAGTAGAGTTAACAGGCGATTTAGCGACTCTAGACGAGAAATGCGCCGGAATTGTCAAAGAAATCATTGCCGAAGAAGAATTTACAGGTAAACCTCATAGCACTGTCGTTATTCGCTTAGGTGCTAGTCATCCCGTGCGGAAGGTGATTTTGGTAGGTTTGGGAAAACCGGATGCTTTGAAATTAGAAACTTTACGTCGTGTTGCTGCTGCTGTCGCTCGCACTGCCAAAAAGCAAAAAACCAAAACTCTGGCAGTTAGTTTACCAGTTTACAACAACGATCCAGCAGCCACAGCCCAAGCGATCGCAGAAGGCGCACAACTGGCACTTTATCAAGATACTCGCTTTAAATCTGAACCAGAAGATAAAAATCCCAACATTGAAACTATTGATTTATTGGGTTTAGCTGGACAAGAAGCGGCTATTACCCGTGCAGAACAAATTGTTTCTGGGGTAATTTTAGCAAGGCAGTTAGTAGCCGCCCCAGCTAACGCTGTTACTCCCATTACAATGGCAGAAACCGCCCAAGCAATAGCTCAGGAACACGGTTTAGAATTACAAATTTTGGAAAAAGAAGATTGTGAAAAATTAGGTATGGGGGCATATTTAGGAGTAGCCCAAGCTTCTGAATTACCACCTAAATTTATTCACCTCACTTACAAACCAGCTACTACACCCAGACGCAAATTAGCGATTATTGGTAAAGGTTTAACTTTCGACTCCGGTGGTTTAAACATTAAAGGCGCTGGTAGCGGCATTGAAACCATGAAAATTGACATGGGTGGCGCTGCGGCAACTTTAGGCGCTGCTAAAGTGATCGGGCAGCTAAAGCCAGATGTGGAAGTTCACTTTATCTCAGCCGTCACCGAAAACATGATTAGCGGTAAGGCAATGCACCCAGGAGATATCTTAACCGCATCAAATGGCAAAACAATCGAAGTCAACAATACCGACGCTGAAGGGCGTTTAACCTTGGCTGATGCTTTGGTTTATGCGGATAAATTGGGTTTAGATGCGATCGTTGATTTGGCGACCCTCACAGGTGCTTGTGTAGTGGCTTTAGGTGATGATATCGCTGGTTTATTTACACCTGATGATACAGTAGCTTCCCAACTACAAACCGCTTCAGAAGCAGCAG
The DNA here is from genome assembly GCF_014299995.1 of Sphaerospermopsis sp. LEGE 00249. NCBI lineage: Bacteria > Bacillati > Cyanobacteriota > Cyanophyceae > Nostocales > Aphanizomenonaceae > Sphaerospermopsis > Sphaerospermopsis sp. LEGE 00249. The sequence goes on from NZ_JACJUZ010000028.1 coordinate 3,018, forward strand.
GTGAGAAAATTTGGCGGATGCCGATGGAAGAAAAGTATTTTGAAGGGTTAAAATCGGGTATTGCAGACATGAAAAATACCGGACCTCGCTACGGTGGTTCTATTACTGCGGCTTTGTTTTTAAAGCAGTTTGTTAAGGATACTCCTTGGGCGCACCTGGATATTGCCGGTCCTGTTTGGGCTGATAAGGAAAATGGCTATAACGGTGCTGGTGCTACCGGTTTCGGGGTGAGAACTTTGGTTAGTTGGGTTTTGAGTTAGTTTTTTCGGTTTGATACAGCAGGAGTCAGGAGTCGTAGGGGCGAAGCATTCGGAAAACAACCTTGGATCAAAATTGATAATTTATCGCCCGAATGCTTCGCCCGTACAGGAGTCAGGAGTCAGGAGTAAAACTCTCTTTCTGTCTAGGTTTCAAGTAAGAATCTGTACCAGATTGATCTGTAATCTGCTGTAAATTATTAAAGGTTCTGCTTTGGGTGTGATCCAAGGTAGAGCCTTTTTATATGCTCAGAATATTAAACGCAGATAAACGCAAATGATCAATGAACGCAGATGAGAAATAAGAGATTTTTAATACCTTGAAATTAAAATTTATTTAGGGGTTGCTGTTCGCATAGCGTGCCGTTAGGCATAAAAGTCTTGTCGTGATGACAGGTAACAGGTGACAGGTGACTGGGGAAAAATATTTACCTCCTGCCTTCTGCCTTCTGCCTCCTGCTATAGTTTTTCATGTCTTTTTTGGGAATTTTTAATTGTTGAGTGTTGCGATCTGATAAAATTTGTAAGGTTTCTTTGAGCTAGGAGCAATGGGATCGACTGGTGTAAGCATCGCAATTGACGCTATGGGAGGGGATTACGCACCCGCTGAAATCGTCGCTGGCGCATTACGAGCGAAAGAAGAATTGGGTGTGAAAATCTTGTTGGTTGGTGATCAGCAACAAATTGAAGCTGTCATACCGCCAAAAACCAATATGGTAGGATTAGAGATTGTTCCGGCACAGGAAGCGATCGCAATGGATGATGAGCCTTTGAACGCAGTTAGAAAAAAGCGTAAGGCTTCCATCAACGTAGCAATGGACTTGGTTAAAAACAAACAAGCAGATGCAGTATTTTCTGCTGGTCACTCTGGGGCAGCAATGGCCTCAGCTTTACTACGTTTAGGCAGATTACCAGGAATTGATCGTCCAGCCATAGGCACAGTATTTCCCACCATTAAAGCAGGTAAGCCAGTATTAATACTGGATGTTGGTGCAAATGTAGACTGTCGCCCTAAATTTTTAGAGCAGTTTGCAGTCATGGGTTCAATTTATAGTCAGTATGTTTTGGGAATGCCTGAACCCAAAATAGGATTATTAAATATCGGTGAAGAAGACACCAAAGGTAACGAAGCAGCCCTTCGCGCCCATCAATTATTACGGGAAAATACCCAAATAAATTTTAGTGGTAATGCGGAAGGACGTGATGTATTATCAGGTGAATTTGATGTTATTGTCTGTGATGGCTTTGTCGGTAATGTGTTATTAAAATTTGCTGAAGCAGTAGGGGGTGTAATTTTACAAATTCTGCGGGAAGAACTACCCCAGGGGATTCGAGGCCAAATTGGCACAGCAATTTTAAAACCCAACCTCAAACGCGTTAAACAGCGCATGGATCACGCAGAACATGGTGGTGCATTACTATTAGGCGTAAATGGAATTTGTTTCATCGGTCATGGTAGTTCTGAAGCACCTTCTATTTTTAGTGCTATTCGCATGGCTAAAGAAGCTGTAGACAATCAGGTATTGCAAAGACTACAGTCACAATATCAAATTCTACAGAGCGAGAGTGATTAGCCTTCTGTGAGCGAGAATCCATAGTCATTTGTCATTAGTCAATCATGAATGGGGTTTGCTGACTGTTGACTGCTGACTTCTGACTGCTTCTTGACAACTGACAATTGACAATTGACAACTGGGGAGATTTAGGAGTGCAGAATTTATTCCTACATGGTATAGCAATTACAGGTAGTGGCTCGGCAGTACCAGCAACTAGGTTAGACAACCAGTTACTAACTCAACTGGTGGAAACTTCTGATGAGTGGATTACCACAAGAACAGGAATTAGTCAACGGCAGTTAGCATTACCGCCAGAATCATTGACTACACTAGCTACCGATGCCAGTAAACAGGCGATCACATCCGCGGGAATTAAACCAGAAGATATTGATTTAATTTTGCTGGCAACTTCTACCCCAGATGATTTGTTTGGCAATGCTTGTCGCATTCAAGCTGAATTAGGAGCAATTAAAGCAGTAGCCTTTGATTTAACCGCAGCCTGTTCGGGGTTTGTGTTTGGACTGGTGACAGCAGCCCAATATATTAGAACAGGAGTTTATCAAAATGTACTGTTGATAGGCGGAGATATCCTCTCTCGTTGGGTAGATTGGCAAGATCGGCGCACTTGTGTGCTGTTTGGCGACGGTGCTGGGGCGGTGGTATTGCAAGCAAATAAGAGCGATCGCCTATTAGGATTTTCCCTGAAAAGCGATGGTAGTCAAAATCACTATCTCAACCTGGGTTATCAAGGCACTACAAAACAGGTTAGTCCAGATATTCATGTACCTACAGGCACTTATCACCCCATCACCATGAACGGTAAAGAAGTATATCGTTTTGCTGTTCAGAAAGTTCCAGAAGTCATAGATAAAGCTTTATTTGAAGCTCATCTCAGCGTAGATCAAATAGATTGGCTGATTTTACATCAAGCAAATCAGCGGATTATTAACTCTGTAGCTGATCGGTTAAATATTCCTGAACATAAAGTAATCAGTAACGTTGCCCATTATGGTAACACCTCTGCTGCTTCTATTCCCCTCGCATTAGATGAAGCAGTAAGGGAAGGAAAAATTAAACCAAATGATATCATTGCTACCTCTGGTTTTGGTGCTGGTTTAACCTGGGGTGCAGCTATTTTTCAATGGGGAAGGTAGGTGACAGGTGACTGGTGACAGCGAAAAGGCAGGGGAAGCAGGGGAAGCAGGGGAAGCAGGGGGAGAATATTAACTTTTGCCTCTTGCCTCTTGCCTTCTTTCTTTTCCCTGTTCCCTTTTCCCTGTTCCCTTCTTTCCCAATTCCCAATTCCCAATTACCAATTCCCAATTCCCAATTCCCAATTCCCAATTCCCAATTATCAATTCCCAATTATCAATTATCAAATGACAAAAACTGCTTATGTATTTCCCGGACAAGGTTCGCAAGCCTTAAACATGGGAATGGATCTACTAGATATACCATCTGCCAAAGCAAAATTTGAGGAAGCTGAAGCAATTTTAGGTTGGTCTGTGAGTGAAATTTGTGCAGACGAAGAAAAACTATCACGCACACTTTACACCCAACCTTGTTTATATGTGATCGAAAGTATTCTGGCGGACTTATTACGAGAAAAAGGAGAAAAACCAGATTTAGTTGCCGGTCACAGTTTAGGAGAATATATAGCTCTTTATGTTGCTGGTGTTTTTGACTGGTCAACTGGTTTACAATTAGTTAAACGTCGTGCAGAAATTATGGATAATACTGCTGGGGGAATGATGGCAGCATTACTTAATTTTGATCGCGAACAATTAGAAAAAGTAATTGCAGAAACCCCGGATGTAGTGTTAGCAAATGATAATAGTCCCGCACAAGTCGTAATTTCAGGAACTCCCGAAGCTGTACAAATTGTAATGTCTAATGTCAAAGCAAAACGGGCATTACCTTTAAAAGTTTCCGGTGCATTTCATTCCCATTTAATGGCAGCAGCATCACAGGAATTTCAAGAAATATTAGATAGTATAGTTTTTCAAACAGCAGAAGTTCCCGTTGCTTCTAATGTTGATCCAGTTCCTACAACTGATGCAGAAATTTTAAAACAACGTTTAACTCAACAAATGACTGGTTCAGTACGGTGGCGAGAAATTGCATTACAATTACCAAAAAATGGGATTACCAAAGTAGTAGAAATTGGACCAGGTAATGTTTTAACTGGTTTGATTAAGCGGACTGTTGAAGGTATGGAATTGAAGAATATTCGTAATACTGGGGAGTTGCCAAGTTAGGGGAAATTAATTCACAATTAAATTAGGTTGAGCAGATACAACCTTTAGGAGTTGATGGATATGAAAACTGTATATAATGGACAATCAGGTATCATTCGCACAGAACGGGGACTAATTATAGCCGGAACTCGGATTACTTTGTGTGATGTGATGGACTATGTAAAAGCTCAGTATCCACCTAAGTTAATTCGTGAAAAACTGGGACTAAGTGATGCACAGGTGAATGTGGCTTTAGACTACATAGAAAATCATGCTGTGGAAATAGAAGCTGAATATCAAGAGTTTCTGCAAAAATCAGCAGAAATTCGCCAATATTGGCAAGAAAAAAACCGTGAACGATTTGCCAAAATAGCAACTCAACCTGCTAAAGTTGGCCAGGAAGATTTACGCGCAAAACTGCAATCTTGGCAAGAACGCATCACATCCCCATTATGAATTTTCTCATTGATTATAACTTAACAGGGGACTCGGTTTTATTTTGGGGAACACTTGCGGCTGAAGGTTGGATTGATCTGTTATCAATTCGTTTTTTTACCTTTAAACAAGCTGGATTAGAGACAGATAGCAGTGACAAAATTGTATGGCAATTTGCTCAAGCAAACCAAATGATTCTGATCACAGCTAATAGAAATATGAAAGGAACTGATTCATTAGAGCAAACAATTCGAGAGGAGAATACAGATACTTCACTACCAATTATTACTATTGGAAATCCTGATCGATTTGATGAGCGCATTTATCGAGAAAAATGTGCTGCTCGCCTAGTGGAGATTATATTAGATATTGAAAATTATATGGGAGCAGGTAGAATTTTTATTCCTTGAAGCTTTTTATTGTAGGGGTTGCTGAGAAAGTCTTTCCGTGAGGGCATAGGAGTCAGGAGTCAGGAGGAGATTTGAAAATTTCTTTGCCATCTCTTGAAATCCCAAAAAATGCACACTTTTTCCGGTATACCCTTCACAACCCTTGCACTAATTTCTGTGTTTATCAGCCCCTAACCTTTGATATATCAAGGTTTTAGGTTTATTAAGCAAACCCTGTAGATATTATAAGAGTACCGCTGCTATTCTTAGCTGAAGAAATAGTAATGAATAGTGGGATTTAAACATAAATTATTAGTATTTTTTGCCTAAATCCCACTATATATCAAATGCCAAAAAGTAGCTAATGAACTAGACATGAACTAGACAGACAAGAACAGAAACTTATTCAAAAATTATCTAACTTGACCAAATTCGTGTTCCACGTCTGCCATGTTTTCATATTCACGCTCTGGCATTTGTCGGAGAACGTCAATTACTTCCTGACTTGCATTTTTCTGTCTGGCATGGTTAACCAAATCTTCTTTATTTGCAGGAAAATCTATGCCACTAAGACTTCTGGAAATATCAATTGCTGATACTGCCATAACCTAACCTCTATATAATAATTGGTCGTTTAATATCTAGGCTATTAGTGTTCTCTCTATATATTCTCTACCTGCGGTTGCATCTTATTTTGATGTTTATGTTGAATATTGAGCATATCTTTGAGGATAGGGAATAGGTAATAGGGAATAGGGAAGATAAGCTGTTGTGCAGCTAGATTGTATAATAGAGAATTAGGTAACTAAGCTATCGCTTCTGAATTATGCCAGCCAAAAACCATCTATCTCAAGAACAGAGAGAAAATCTCTTAAAACACTTAAAAGAGCAAGATAATCCTTATGTAAGAGAGAAAATACTGATATTATTGTTGATGAATGATGGGAAAACTTACCAAGAAATAAGTGATTTTTTAAACATAGCATATACAACAGTAGCATATTGGGCAGTGCATGGAGATCCGGATAACATAGACAGTTTTTTAGATGGAAGAAGAGAAGGTAACTTCCGTAAAGTAACAAAAGAATATGAGAATTTGTTGTTAGAAGTAATTGAAAAGAACCCTGATGAATGTGGATATGAATTTGGCAGATGGACATCAGCAAGATTAGCAACATATCTAGAAATAGAGACAGGAATAAAGTTAAGTAGTTCACAAGTAAGGAGAATTTTAGAGAGAAAAAAGTACGTTTACCTTTGGGCAAAGTATAGCCTAGAGGATAAACAAAGTCCAGAGAAGCGTAAGTTATTTAAAGAAAAATTAGCTGAATATTTAAAAATAACGAAATCATCCCCAGAGCGTTTACAGGTATGGTTTTGGGACGAGAGTGGATTTAGTTTAAGAGTGATAAGAAGAAAAACATGGGGAAAGAAAGGCAAGAGAAAAGAGGTAACAGGACAAAGAAGAAGGGGAAGAGTGAATATTATGGGAGGATTGCGTTATCATGACAAGAAAAGAATAAATTTTGTGATTAAACAGGGAAATGCAGATGTGTTTTATGAACAGTTGAAATCCCTCAACCATTTTTGAAAACAGGAATGGATAGAAGCAGGAAATAAGCCTGAAGACTTTAATAATAATTCAGCTAAAATAGTGATTATTCTTGATAATGCTAGTTACCATAAAAGAAAAGATATTTTGGCTCGTATTGAAGCAGAAATGCCAAATATTATTCTGGAATTCTTACCACCTTATAGTCCAGATTATAATTTAATTGAACTGGTATGGCATTCAGCGAAAGAATATATAGCTCACAGATTATTTGAATCAGTAGAACAGTTAGAAGAATTATTAAATAAATTGCTAAATGAAGGAGGTCTTATTATTAAATGGGAACGCAAAGTCAAAAATAAAGGTAATGCTGTTTATTCGGTTTAGCTGCACAACAGCTTAAAACAATTAAAAGTAATTAGCCGGATATAAAATGCACCCTTGAAAACGCTTTCATCTGTAAATATGCTAAATCTACCTTTGTTCATTGACGAAAAGCGATCGCCATAGCTTATTCTAAATAATAGTCTTATTTAAAATATCTTCCGTGACCAGAGAACGCGAACCTTTTATTAGTTTGGCACTTTACCACGCTTTCAAGTGGTCAGTGGTTAGCCCCATGCTACACGCTTACTTCGGGGGTAAAATTTATGGGGTGGAAAATGTTCCCAAAACTGGACCATTGGTGGTAGTTAGCAACCATGCAAGTTATTTTGATCCTCCAATAGTTTCTAACTGTGTATGTCGGCCAGTTGCATACATGGCCAAGGAAGAATTATTTAAAGTTCCTGTTTTAGCCCAAGCTATTAAATTATACGGTGCTTATCCCGTCAGTAGGGGTACTGCTGATCGTGCGGCTATTCGTGCGGCTTTAGAATATTTAGAGAATGGTTGGGCTGTAGGTGTGTTTTTAGAAGGAACTCGCACCCCAGATGGTCGTATTCATGACCCCAAAAGAGGTGCAGCACTGTTAGCTGCAAAAGCCAAAGCGCCTTTATTACCGGTGAGTTTGTGGGGGAGTGAAAACGTTGTCCAAAAAGGTACACCTATTCCTCGTAAAGTTCCGATGACTATTAGAATTGGTAAATTGATTGATGCGCCAACTTCTACAAATAAGGAAGAATTAGAAGCTATAACTCGTAAATGTGCAGATGTAATTAATGAAATGCACGATTTAGGAAGATAGGTGATAGGTGATAGGTGATTGGTGATTGGTGATTGGGTGAAATTTAACTAATGACTAATGACTAGTGACTAATGACTAATGAATTGCAAATTATGTACAATTGAGATCCTAACAAAACTGTGAAAAATTATGTCAGATTTAAGAGAACAATTAAAAGAAAATCTGGATGAAGCGGAGTGGGATTGGCTAATTCCCCATGCTCAAAGAGATGTGATTATTGTAGTAGCTGATGGGTTAGATTTGCTGGATGTGGGAGAAGCGATCGCAACTGATAATATTCCCTCTGTGCAAAATTGGATTGATGAACAATTGCTGGCCAAACCTTCACCAGAACAATTAGGAAATTGGAATGGCGATCGGACTAAGAGGTTTAACGCTTTAATTGTTGAACCTTACGTTTTAGTGCAAGAAAAAGCTGTTGTTTAACAACTCATAATTCATAATTCATAATTCATTATTGATAATTGAAAAAATTATGAATTATGAATTGCAAATTATTAATTACTTTCTTTTTCTTGGTGATTCAAGCTTGGTAGTTTCACAGAGTTGTTACTACTTACTATTTGGCTAACTTGCCCAATTAAATCACCTAATTTACCTTCATCTAACAAGGTATTTATTAAGGAAAGTCCGCTAGTAGATAATAGTAACTTGTTAATATCTTGACTGCCATTACTACCATTTGCACCAGGGAAGGAATAAATGCGAGTGTCTCCTAAAACTCCTGGTTGTGGTGCTAAAGCAGTAACAATTTCTGGTAGTTTATCCGCTAATTCTGGCCAGATAGTTGTGAGAATTTTCGCACTTAAATTAGCATTGCTAATGGTATTTTCTGCTGTAATTTTGGCTTGAATACCTTCAGCTTCAGCTAAAGCTTTATCACGGTTAGCATCTGCAAGAGTACGAATGGCTTCTGCTTCTAATTCTGCTGCTTCTTGGGCAATTTCCGCTTGACGACGACGACGGAAAGCATCAATTTCTACAACGTTGCGATCGCTAATACTCCTTTCTTGTGCTTCCCTTTCTGCGATGATTATAGATAAACGTTTTTGGCGTTCCGCTTTTTCAATTTCACTGGCAGTTTTTACCGCTTCTTCTGCTTTCGCTTGTTCTGCTTGTGCAACAAAACTTTCACGTTTTTTATTAGCAATTGCTATTGCGACATCTTCCTGCGCTAGTTTTGCTAATCTTTCTGATTCAACTATCTTTACTTGCGCTTGCAACTTTCCTGATTCTACACTTTGTTGGCGAGAAATATCAGCAATTTCCGCTTCTTGTTTTTGCAATGCTTGTGCTACTTTTAGTTGTTTATTCCGTTCTTCTAAAGCAATATCAGCTTCAATTTGACTTTCTTGTAAAGCTAATTTTTTACGAATTTCTTCCTCTTCCACTGATTTTTCCTGCAAAATTTTGGTACGTCTTACCATTGCAGCTTCTCTATCTTTTGCTTCTTGAATTTCCCTTTCTCTCTGTGCTTTCAGTGCTTCAACTTGCAATTTTTGAGCTAGTTTAGCACTTTCTTGCTCTTGGGCAATTTGTAGTGATCGCTTTTGTGCATCTAGTTCTTTTTGTTCAATAGCGACTTGGGTTGCTAACTCAACTTCCCGTTTTTGTTGAATTGAACGTTGAATAATTTCCGTCCGCAACCGCACACCTTGAGCATCAAAGAAGTTATCAGGATCATAAGTAACACTTTCTAATATTTCCGAAATGGCAATGTTATTTAAAGTTAATCCCACCTTTTTCAAATCTGTACCTACTAAATTCAAAACTTCCTGAGCAAAACCCAATTTATCAGAATCAATTTCTGCTAAATCTTTAGTTTTAGCTGCCGCCCTAATAGCATCATCAGCCCTTTTTTCTAAAGCTTCTTTGATGTCTTCAGGAGTAATTCTACTGCCATTTTGAGATAGTCTTGCTGCTGCCGTTAAAACATCTTCTTCGGAAGCATTAATACATACATAAAATGTGACTCTAATATCTGCTCTCAGGTAATCTTTTGTTCTTACTGCCAGTTTTCCAGTTCTTTCTACATCAATAGACATTTCTCGCAAAGGTACACGGGTTAATTGATGAAATCCTGGTAAAACAATGCAACCACCATAAAGAATTACTGATTTCTTTTTAGTAAATAATCCCCCCGTTCTCACAAAAGCTTCGTTGTTGGGTGTGACAACATAAACCCTGGTATAAGCAAACAAGCTTAATAAAAGTAATATAACTAAAGTTACAATCAAACCAGGAAATACTATTCCCCCATTAATTTGAGCTAAAGTTGGCTGAGTTGTCAGCGGAAATGTGGGAGAATTTGATATTCTATATTCCTGTTTTGATTGCAGTTGAAATGTTAATAACTCCGATACATTAACACTTGGTAGAGCCTGAATAAATGTTAACCAAAAAAGCATTTTCTTGTCCTTTCACTAATTCTGATTTTTAGAGTCGGAACTATTTAACCAATTTTCTTCGTCTACACTGTCTTTGGCAATTACTAAATAGATTTGCTGTTTAAGTTCAATTACTATCACTTTTTCCCCTCTTTGTGGTGCGATAGTTGCCCAATCTGGGATCACAGCATTAATAGTTAAAAAGTTACCTTTTGGATCGAAAATATCTACCTGGCCAATTTTGTTGATGTTTTCAGCAGGAATATAAACAGAAGTTACAGTACCAATACAACCAACTAGGCGATCGCCACTTGCATCTTCACTAAATTCCGCAAACATTTTACTAATGGGTTCAGCTATCAATCTGCCAATGAATAAACTAATAATTAGGGAAATTAACAAGATAATTATCCCCATTAAAGGCAGTTGTTGATTTTGATTAATACCTCCCAGCCACACATTTAACATCCAACCAATGACACCCCACAGACTCAAATCTGTTGCCAACATCAATATTAATGGAACTTTACCAATACCAGCCCATTCCAGAAATCGTCCAAAGCTTAAATCAATGTTGGTTTCTATATCTATATCTAAATCTGCATCAGCATCTAATTCCGATTCTCCTCCTAGCATAATCATAAACAGGAAAAGCAGTATTCCTGTAATCAGGAAAATCCAATAAGGTAAGTTTGCTGGACTAAACAGCATATTTGCTCCTGCAAAATATTCAGCAGGTTTTTTATATTTTCGTTTGAATCCATCTTATTCTCTTCTTCTATTCAATGTCAAGATTAAAATTTATTTTTTGATTATTTATTGAGATATTTAACAAAATAGATGATTTATTATTAATAATATTAACAAATTAGACATTTATTATTAATAATATTAACAAATTAGATATTTTTAGTGTGAATACCTTGATAACTTAGGGTGGCGGCAATGAATGAATCACTTAAAATTATTTTTTATAGCAATTTAGGCAAATCCTGATACAGATTTTTCCCAGTGATCAAACCCAATCAAACCTAGATTCAAATTCAGCTAACAATTGTTTAGCTTGTGGGTTACATCATATAATGTAATGTAACTATTCAACTAAGCATGAGTAAAGCAGCTAACAAGTATTAAAACCTGGATGTATATTGGTGGGAGTAGGTGGTGGTGGAGAAAATTTCATCCTGAAAGACTTAGCTTTCTTGTTACCAGAATTGTTACCATAGTTTCAGATTAGATATTGAAGCCTTGATTCAGTCTGAAACCTTAGAACTACTAGAATGGCATCGCCTCTGCCAGCACCTTTCCACCTTTGCGGCAACTAAGTTAGGGGCGATAGTTGCCCGTGCCTTGCCAATTCCATCAACTCTGGAGGAAAGTAAAGAGTTGTTGGCACAAACCAAAGAAGTCTATCAATTGGAAAGCCGACTGACACCAGGGTTATCCTTTGAGGGCATTCAAGATATTGGTGACTCCTTAGAACGTGCGGAATTACAAGGAATTTTATCAGGTGAGGAACTGTTAGCGATCGCTACCACCCTTGCTGGTGCGAGAAATTTACGGCGGTTAATTGATAACCAGGAAGATGTACCCATTTTAACTGAGTTAGTCGCCGAATTACGGACTTACCCAGAATTAGAGCAAGAAATTCACCGTTGTATTGATGAACGAGCGCAAGTGACAGATCGCGCTAGTCAGAAATTAGGAGAAATTCGGGAAGATTTACGCAGGTTACGCAGTCAAATTACCCAAAAACTGCAAAATATCATCCAAGTTAAATCTAATGCCCTGCAAGAGTTGATTATTACTCAAAGAGGCGATCGCTATGTTCTCCCTGTAAAAGCTCCACAAAAAGACGCAATTCCTGGTATTGTTCACGACACATCTACCAGCGGAGCAACTTTATATATTGAGCCTAACAGCATTGTGCAAATGGGCAACCAATTACGCCAAGCTGTGAAAAGAGAACAGGTAGAAGAAGAAGCCATACGCAGGAATTTAACTACACAAGTAGCAGAAGTTAAAACCGACTTAGAAAAGTTATTAGCCATTGTTACAACTCTGGATTTAGCTACAGCCAAAGCCAGGTATAGTTTCTGGTTAGGTGCAAATCCGCCCCGCTTTATTAATCCCCAAGAGCAAGAAATAATTACTCTGCGACAATTACGGCATCCTTTGTTAATTTGGCAACAACAACATGAACAAGGACATCCTGTAATTCCCGTTGATTTGTTGATTAGTCCTCATATTAAAGTAGTCACAATTACTGGACCAAATACGGGTGGTAAAACAGTAACTTTAAAAACGTTGGGGTTAGCGGCTTTAATGGCCAAGGTGGGTTTATTTGTTCCCGCTCGTGAACCAGTAGAAATTCCTTGGTTTAGTCAGATTTTAGCCGATATTGGGGATGAACAATCATTACAACAAAGCTTATCGACATTTTCCGGGCATATTCGCCGCATTAGTCGAATTTTGAATGCCTTGGGGATTCAAGAGGCAGGGGAGCAGGGTGCAGGGTGCAGAGGAGAAGACTTTTCCCCAATCACCAATCACCAATCACCAGTCACCAGTCACCAATCCCTAGTTTTACTGGATGAAGTGGGCGCAGGTACAGATCCGGTGGAAGGTAGTGCATTAGCGATCGCTCTCCTCAAATATCTGGCGGATCATGCTCAGTTAACCATTGCTACTACTCACTTTGGAGAATTAAAAGCTTTAAAATATGACGATGTTCGGTTTGAAAACGCATCAGTCGAATTTAACGAAGCCACCCTTTCACCTACCTATCGGTTATTGTGGGGTATTCCTGGACGTTCCAACGCCTTAACCATTGCCTTACGCTTAGGCTTAAAACCAGAAGTCATAGAAGCTGCAAAAAGTCAAGTGGGAGAAACAACGGACGAAGTTAACCAAGTAATAGCCGGGTTAGAAGCTCAAAGGCGCAGTCAAGAAACCAAAGCAGCAGAAGCACAAAAAATATTAAAGCAAGCGGAGAAATTATACAAAGAAGTTTCCCAAAGAGCCGCAGCTTTACAGGAAAGAGAAAAAGACTTGCGAGCCTCCCAAGAAATAGCCGTACAAAAAGCAATTCAAGAAGCGAAAGGAGAAATTGCCCAAGTTATTCGTCGGTTACAACAGGGTAAACCAACGGCTCAGGATGCACAAAAAGCAACAAAAGCGTTAAGTGATATTTCAGAAAAATATCAACCAGCACCAGCACCCAAACCCAAACCCGGTTTTATGCCCAAAATAGGCGATCGCATTCGTATACCCAAACTAGGGCAAACCGCCGAAGTCATAACCGCCCCGGATGCAGATGGGGAGTTAAGTGTGCGCTTTGGGATCATGAAAATGACAGTGAAATTACAAGACGTAGAATCTTTAGATGGTCAAAAACCAGAACCCATAGTCAAACCCAAACCAGCACCAACCGTTACCCCGTCACCAACACCAACCGTAGCCATTCGCACATCAAAAAATACTGTTGATTTGCGCGGAAAACGGGTAGCAGATGCCGAATATATATTAGATAAAGCAATTTCTGAAGCTGTTGGACAAATATGGATTATTCACGGACACGGAACTGGTAAATTAAAGCAAGGAGTTCACGCATTCTTGCAGCAACACCCCAGAGTCAGCCATTATGAACCAGCAGAACAAGCAGATGGTGGTACTGGTGTCACTATTGCTCATGTAGATTAGGGCATTGGGCATTGGGAAAAACTATTACCCAATTACCAATTACCAATTACCAATCACCAATCTTAACCAAAGCATCATGAATTTCTCATATTTAAACAAGAAATTTTCATCTAAAGTAAAACCAAAACAACAGCTGTTTACTAAACTTATTTACAGCTAGATGACGAGAAACCAATTTTCATACTTGATGGTCTGTTTCAAAAAGGGTAACAGCAACAGCCTTTATTCGCCTGATCAACTATGCTAAAAGTTATGCAATCGGCCGCCAATTCAGCTACATCTAATTCCCAGTGGGAGGATTTAAGCCAGTTTCCGACCTCCAATACCGTTCAATGGGAAAATATTAAAACCCAGTTAGATTTGGTGTTATTAGCACTAGAAACTTTAACTGGCATTGGTTCTGATGCTATGCTATCTGCGGCGATTAATCTCCAGTTAGAGTCAAAAGTACCAGATAGGGTGGCCTTGTGGCGACTGCGCCAATCTAACCCCATACGCAAAGGTCAAGGAGGACGGAAAAAACTAGATGTAGATGAAGCGCGATCGCTGGTTCTGATTACCTGCTATCTTGCCAAACAACACCAAGAATTAATCCGGCGTGCTGTTGGGTTATTAGAAACAATAGCTGCCAAAAATCAAGAACCTCATCAAAATGCTTTACTTGGAGATTATATAGATGCTTTCTGTAACACCTACCAAGAACGGATGGAAGAAGATGAACAAATCTCCACAGATTTGCTAACCAACTTAGCAATAAAACTGCTGGTAGATTTACTATTTTATAGCGCCCCTACTGGACACCGCCGCCTGTGGTTAACATTGTTGGATCGATCCACAAAACAATTTTAGATTTTAGATTTTAGATTTTAGATTTTAAATCACTGATCCAAAATCGAAAATTCTCTTTTGTCCCCCTTGCCATTCTTGCTATGCCTGGATCAAATTCTGTCATTCGTCGCTACACTCCCCCCACTTGTACACTGGAAATCTTGGCGCAAAGCTCACCTTTATCTCGTTGGATAGGGCAAACAGTCCTGAATCAACTTCGTTTTCAACTGCACTTTGATGATCCAACACTACCAGAAGAACTGAGAGTACCTATTCAGGGCGATCGCGATCAACTAGAAGCCTTGTGTAATGCTGTTACTAACTACGTTCAGGCACTTCTACAAAAATCAGCAGATAACTTTTGTCTCACTTCCTTAGAATCCCAACCATCAAGCAAAACATCTGATCAACCAGAAGTACAAGATGTTACCCCATCATCATCATCGTCACCTAAAACCCCAAATCCCTCTAGTATGGGAATTTTAGAGGCAACAATTTATTTAGAATCTAGTGACAATTTAACTCATAAACTATATCTCGGTTCCCTTGCTAATCAAACGTCAGGACCGATAATTCAACTTACTCTATTACAACTATTTGATCTGGCCACGGCCTTAGAAGAATATTCCACTGATGTCATAATATTACCAAATCTCAACAGTGAGAAATCAATAATTCCCAGTTTGCCTACTTGGACACCTATAGCCGCAGTAATAGCACTAGCTTTGGGTTTAGCTCCCTTAACCTGGCAATATGCCAGCAGCATGAGGCAAAATCAGCAGACAGCTAAAAAGACTACTTCTGACACACAACCAGCAACTACTGCAACTGCACCATCTCCTAACTTAACCACTTCTCAAGGAGAATTGACTCCCTTTACTGGTTTACCATCTCCCCCTAGTAGTGGTGATACTATAAAGCCGCCTGATTTAGAGACTCCCGTGATACCCGCTGATTCTACTCTAGATCCAAAACCTCTGACTCTTCCTGATGCTACCGTGCCACCCACAGCTAGAACATTGCCAAATAATGGACTGACAATACCTCCACAGACACAGCCAGTCCCTCCTAGCAGTCTACAAATTCCAGGAACAGCACCAATACCCAGTTCCCAACAAAACTCTACAGGAGTGATTAACCAAGGTGGTATTCCTCCTGTCACTGGTCAAAATTTGCCTTCTGGAAATACAAGTAGTATCTCTTCTATATCTGGATCTATTGCTACCTTACCTAATGATGTGCAGAGTCAGATTTCTGGACAACAATCCTCTACACCAAATTCACAGCAATTAGATCAAGCTGCTTCTGCAACCAAATCTCCCGATAATGATTTAATAGAAAAATTGCGATCAGCAAGACAAAGACCATTCCCAACACAGGTTGCTGCTGAGGAAAACAAATTATTTGATGTACCTCAAGCAGCAGAAGCTAGAGCTTATTTACAAAAGAATTGGCGGCCACCTACGGGATTTTCCCAGACACTAGAATATAGTCTGATTTTGGGTGTTGACGGTACTATTGAACGCATTTTACCCTTGAACCGAGCCGCTAGAGAATATATTAATGACACTGGTATACCAGAAATTGGTAAACCCTTTGTTTCTACTAATCAAGCTGGACAAAACCTCAGACTCAGAGTTGTCTTTAGTCCCGATGGTAAGGTGCAGACGTTCCCAGAAAACCCTTGATTATGTGTAAGAATTCAGGAGTCAGGAGTCAGGAGTCAGGAGGAGGTTGGAAAATTTCGATTCTTCGGTACTTGTTATGCTAAATTACTAATTGGTTAAGAGGGAACAGGCAACAGGGTAAAGAGGCAATTTTTGTAATAATATCCAATATCTGTAGCTGATGTCTTATGTATATTAAGCCTTCCGCAGTTTTTTGAGATTGATTTTGCATACTATGTACTGAAGAACCATAGATTTTATCCATCAAGTAAAACCTGTTCTCTATGTGGGCATAAAAAAGATCGTCTTTCCTTGTCCCAAAGAATTTATTGCTGCGAGAACTGTGGTTTGGAAATAGATAGGGATCTAAATGCAGCAATCATGTTATCGCGTCTGGCTAAGGCGTGAAAGTCTACTGAGGGATAACTGCTCCCATGCTCCCGTTGAAGTAGAAAGTAAACTCTAGTTTTGTCTAGGTTTTATATAGCAGTTTGATGTAACAAAACAGGATGCCGTTTTGGTAACGGGGATTTATGTTTCAATGGCAATGTTATTCCTGAATAGGAAAATGCTAGAAAAATATTTGCGTAAGTTTTTAATTTTGTGTTGTTCTTCTATACCTTTTATAGCCGATTTAGCACTTGCGAATTCTTCAGCCCAAGCATTACCAGGACAAAGCACAGAAGAAGTAATCACTTGGATTCAAGCCCATCCGACTCTTCGCCCCAGAAGTGGGGAACGATTGTTTGTGAGTAAAAGTGATACAGCAGCCCAAAGATTCACTTTTCAAGCTTCGGTATTACCACCAGGTAAGGTAACATTTACTAAAGATCGCAGTACAATTCGTACTGAACGGATGACTATGTATGATGGTGTAAATGGCGTGACAATTCAGCGTCTTGAGGAATCTTTGCGGGTAATTTATGGAATAGATATTTATCAAGACTATAATCGCGCTCAGGTGGTTTATGAGTATCCTAATCAAAGTGCAATAAATCAAGCACGTTTAACAAAAACACCGATTCGGGAGGCTTTACAAGGAGAGTTAAGGGTGGGCGATCGCTATGCTTATTGGGTAGAAATAGCTCAACCCAAGGAAGGAAAAGCTTTGAGTGGTCAAATGACAGTCTTTCGGAAATCTGACCTCGATAAATTAGAAGCAGAACTGAGAACACGTTAGTTACAGCAGCGTGTCGAAGGGCGGTGTTGAAGTAAGCCGAAGTGCTTTCAAAAAGTGCCAGCTTTTATGAGGTGGCAACTGAAAAACCTTGCACTTAATTCCTATAAGGTTAACAGGCAAGATGCCTGTTCCACAAGACTTAAGAATATTAAGATTATACAGTTTAGCTGCATAACAGCTTACCTAAAGAAAAAATCGTTTCTATCCAACTCTTGAAACTGTCACCGTGGCGTAGCACCTGTCACCTGTTACTGGTCTTTCACAGATAACTTTTTCAGCAAACCTTAAATAGGGCTTGCTGAATAAACCCAAAATACTCGTAAATCAAAGGTTTGACGCTGATCAGGAGGAAAGAAAGTGCAAGATTTTTGAAGGGTATACCTTAAAAACTGTGCATTTTGGGTCTGATAAATTAGAAAATCTGGGGATAACAGATAGCTAAAACTATTCCCTATTCCCTATTCCCTGCCTCAACGAAGGGACTTTTTCAGCAAACCCTAAATAGTTTCCCATTTACCGGAAAAGATACTTTCAGCGGATCGGGAAATGCGTTGTAAATCTTCTTTTAGCAGTGGCGGCCATTCAACTCCAGATTTAGATCCTGTAGCAAATAACTGCAAAGCTCTAATACCTAATTTATATAAAGCTAAAGCTAGTTCTTTATCTAAGCTATGAGCATCTTTTAGAGCTTCAAACACAATTTTTAAGGCTAATAAAACAGAGGTAATTTGACCTGGTACTGGTGGTTTTCCTTGTTTGAGACGATTTAACAAAGCATCTGGGTTTTCTTCATTTGCTGTTTGGTCTATAAGTAACTTTCGCGCTATTTCGTAGTTCATACAGGAAATAATTGATAATTGATAATTGATAATTGATAATTATCAATTATTTTAAATCTAGTAAACCTTCTTCTTTTAATTTAGGATGAAAACGCATTTGAGTTTTTAATCCTCTTGATTCTAAAACTGCCAAAATTTCTGATTCAACTCGCCGAGCTACATTTTTGATGATTTTACTTTTCGACGATTCATCAATTAGTGGATTTTGATAATTAGCTTTTTCTTCATCTGTCATTAATGCTTGAGTATTAATAGGATTAGTCCATTTTTCTTTGTTTTCTCCATTCCCTAAGGGAACGCTACCATTTTCAACAATCCAAGTATTTTCAATCTTTTCTAAAATCGTGCGGTTAGGGCGTTCAATTGTGTGAACTTTTAACCAATAACATTTTTCTGGTTGACGGACTAAATGCTGCTTGCAACTAAGATAAACATCACGGGAATAACCAACGAATTGCAGAATTTTATCTTTGTCAAAAATAGCATAGGCTCCTATTTTCCCCTGAAAATGTGCTGGTAATTCTCCATTTTCGTCAATGTAAGTGACATATTCTAAAGTATCTAAAGCAGGAATATCAATTTCCGTAGTCATCTTTATTAAATGTATGATTTACTAATTTACTAAAGCAGCAAGTGTGCAAACAGTCAAGCATCAGGGTAGAGGTAAAACTTCCTATGGACTTTTATAAGCTGTTGTGCATTTAATTTGTATAAGTGGAACAGGCATCTTGCCTGTTAAACAAGAGTTCAGAACATTAGGATTATACAATTTAGCTGTGTAACAGCTTATCAGTAATTAGGGTTTAAGGAAAGAAGGTTTGAGAGATATTTTGCGTAAGTCCTGGAAATAAAGAAAGGGTTTAGCATTGCTAAACCCCTACATTTGCTTTTTCCAAAAATTACCTTTCGGTTTTATTCTTCATCATAATCATCGTCCTCTTCCTCGTATTCATCTTCCTCTTCTTCCTCAACACCTGCAATCACTTCATCAGCAATCAAATCTTCATCATCATAAATAGACCTGTCACCCCGTCTACCACCGTAACTACCATCACCCAAATCAGAAGAATCTAAGCTGTATAATTTAGCAGTGCGGTCATCTAAAACCATATCCAGTGAATCATCTACCTCATCCAAAACCCCAGTACCCAAATCAGTACCATAGTCTTCAATGGTGGTAGTTTCTTCATAGGTGTTGTAACCAGTGCCAGCAGGAATCAACCGCCCAATAATCACATTTTCTTTCAAACCCCGTAACCAGTCAGATTTACCCTCAATCGCTGCTTCTGTTAACACTCTGGTAGTTTCTTGGAACGAAGCCGCCGAAATAAAACTGTCGGTATTCAAAGATGCCTTCGTAATCCCCAACAACACTGGGGTATACTGCGCCCTCGCCCCACCAGTAATGGACATTGCTTCGTTCACCTGCTCCACCTGCCGCAATTCCACCAACTCACCCGGCAACATGGTGGTGTCTCCACCATCATCAATGCGGACTTTGTTCGTCATTTGCCGGACAATTACTTCAATGTGCTTATCTGCAATATCAATGCCTTGGGACTGGTACACCATTTGCACTTCATTCACCAAAAAGCTTTGTACTTTTTGCAAGGCATGACTCGCACAGGCATAGATTCCTTCTTCTGAACCCAAACTAAAGAAAATTTCTAAGATCTCATGAGGGTTAGAAGGTCCATCAGTTAAGGGTTGTCCAGCTTCTACATGAACACCATCAGGAACTATCAGGTTTTGCCCTGGTCCAAGGGGATAATCGGTAACGCTACCACCAGCTTCTAAAACTTTAATAGCATAAGCTTCCCTTCCTAAAGCTTCATCTCCATCTCCATAAACCACCTTCACCTCACCAGGACGACGGCATAAAATACAAGCTTCTTTGGGTTTCCGAGCTTCTAACAATTCTTCAATTCTTGGCAAACCTTGGATAATATCCCCAGTTTTCGCCCTCTCAAACACCAACAACACCAAATTATCACCCCGTTGCACCAGTCCCCCGTCTTCTATCTGCAACACTGCTCCAGGACTGACTCGGTAAGGACGACCAACGCGAATGGTAATGGAGTATGGTGATTGGGAATGGGTGATGGGTGATTGGGAACTGTCACCTTTACTGTCACCTGCTTTGATTGAAATTACTTGTCCTGATTCTGGTGCTAGTACCCCTGGGGCAATTTCTGTTCCTTCTACTAACAAATCACCTTTTTTCACTTTTGGCCCTTCGACACCGCTCAGGACAGGCGCTGTGGTAGTTTCTACGGTGATCATGTCAGTTTCTCGCAGGACTAAACAACGACGCACGGCTTCTGCGTCTCTCCTGACACCGCGAACTGTTCCCCCTTCTTTACACAAAATCTGTGTTCTTGCTACCACTGCCCCCGGTGCAATGGTCATGCCATCTTCCACTTCTAGGGTAGTATGGGTACTGCCTTGGGTGGCATCTGCGGCAATGTCTCGCCGAATCACCAAAGATTCCAAAATTACTAACTGCAATCTTTGAATCTCAGCATTTTCACCATCTGCTACCAATTCAATGTCCGCTGCTAAAGGCGAAGCATGATCCTGTTCTCCCTCTTGTTCAATTTCCAATACCAACTGAGTCCGCAACAATTCCACCCCTTCCACGGATTTCACTCGTTCCCCATCTTTGTAGGGTAAACGCTGTAATGCCCGTAGTTGAATGGATCTGCCTGTTTGTTGACTGACGGAAGTTGTAGAAGGTACATCAGGACGAGCCGGTACATCAAACTCTACCACTGGACGACTTAACAACGCTGGTCCTTCGGGCGATTCCACGTACTGAATATACCGCAGTTCTGTGGCCACTGTTCCCAGAAACTCTTCACCCGGCTGCACAAAGGTATTATCCCTACCGATCACCGCTTCTGGATCATCCACCATCAACAGTTCACCAGGTTTTATCACCACTTCCCGCAAAATGTCGTTTTTCTGGGTAACTTCAATCACGCCACTGGTTTGACAGAAAATGTCTTTGACTACTTCTGTACCAGCTTCTACAAATTGCCCATCCTCCACTAACAACAAAGAAATATCTTTGTTTACTTCATGGCTTTCTTCTGGTATCCATAACAGCGTTCCTCCTGTTACCACTTCATAGCCTAATTTGGCTTTACCTTTTTTCTGAACTTCAATGCCCGCAAACTTCAAAAAGCCGCCTGTGGTGGTGCGATAACGGTCATCAATTAATTCTGCTACTACTTGACCATTTTGGACTTTTGTTCCGGGGGTAGCACGGAGGTTAAAAGTTTGAGACTTGGTGACTGGTGATTCTTCACTGTCACCGTGGCGTAGCACCTGTAACCTGTCACCTGTATGAATTAAGTAATTATTTTTCCCTTGGGAACTGTGAACCGTTACCGTCGCCTGATCCAATATCACGGAAGCGGTAATAATTTCAATTTCCCTGGTAGCTTTTCCGGGGATAGCTTCTGGCAACCGCACTACTCCACCATGTACGGTGGTTAATTTAGTTTCTGCTAAAACTCCATTAGAGGCGATCGCATCTCCATTTTTTACTACTAATTCTGCACCTGGCGGTAAATTATACACTTCTCCAGATAAAATCCAAATCAAACCACCTCTAGCTGCTGTGGTGGTAGTGTTACCTTGTCGGTCGGTTTTTTGTTCTGCTACTACATCGGCAAATTGTACTTCTCCGGCTAGGTCGGTTGCTACGTCTTTAACGGCTTTTTCTGTGTTTGCTCTGGTGGTTTTACCGCCTAAAGCTACTTCGGCAATTAGTTGGGCAACTTTTACCTGTTGTCCAGGATTAATATATAAAGTCGAACCTTGGGTAATGGAAATTTCTTGACTTTCCCCATCTCCCTTGGCTTCTAAAACCATAGTGCCATTGGTTTCCGCATATAGGGCATCTTCTCCGTGACGGGTACGATAGGGGCGAGTTTTTAATTTACGAGAAAATTTTACTGTACCTTCAACTTTCGCTCGCACTTGTTGGGCAACTTCTCCGGTAAATACTCCCCCAGTGTGGAAAGTCCGCATGGTTAATTGCGTACCTGGTTCACCAATACTTTGAGCCGCGATAATTCCCACCGCTTCCCCTAAGTCCACCATCTTGGCGTGTGCCAAACTCCAACCATAACAATGTTGACACACGGAACGAGCGGCTTCACAGGTGAGGGGCGATCGCACTATGACCTCTTTCACTCCTGCTTTTTGGATCTCTGCTGCTAAGTCATCAGAAATCGGAGTATTCCGGGGTGCCAGTATTTCTCCCGTAGTCGGATGAACCACATCTTGAGCCACTACCCGCCCCATTAATCTTGTACCAATGGGAATTAATACTTTAGCTCCTTCTGTCATATCCCGCAAAGGAATACCCCTGGTAGTGCCACAGTCAAATTCTCGAATAATCACATCCTGGGAAACATCCACTAAACGCCGGGTGAGATATCCAGAGTCGGCGGTTCTTAATGCTGTATCAACTAATCCTTTTCTGGCTCCATAACTAGAAATAATATATTCTGTAACAGTTAATCCTTCTCGGAAGTTGGTTTTAATGGGTAAATCAATAATTTCCCCTTGGGGGTCAGCCATTAGTCCCCGCATTCCTACTAATTGCCGTACTTGAGAGATATTCCCTCTGGCTCCTGAGAATGCCATCATATATACGGAGTTGAGGGGGTTGGTTTTTTTGAAGTGTGTCACTACTTCATCTTTGAGACTTTCGGAGGTTCCATTCCAGGTATCAATCACTTTTTGGAAACGTTCAACTTCTGTAATTTCTCCTCGTTTAAACCGTTCTTCGGTGCTGAGAATTTCCGCTTCTGCTGCTTCCAGGAGGGATTTTTTAGAAGGGGGAACCATCAAATCATCAACACTAATGGAAACTCCAGCTTTGGTAGCATAACGAAAGCCCAGGTCTTTAAGTTTATCTGCCATTACCGCAGTCCGAGCCGTCCCGTAATGGGTAAATGACCATGCAATTAAGTTTCTCAGTTGACCTTTATTAACAACAAGGTTACGAAAAATCATTTTTTCAGTCATCTTAATAATTGATAATTGACAGTTGACAGTGGACAGTTGACAGTTGACAGTTGACAATTATCAATTGTCAATTGTTAATTGATTAGCTTGCTAACGCTTCCTGAATCGCTTTGTTATAAATCACCCTCCCAGGAGTAGTGTAAATATATTGAGAAATTAAATTTCCTTCGGCATCCTCACGCACACGACGGAACTTATACAACAAAGTCCGGCTGCCATCTTCATTTTCTACAACTTCCTGCGGTTCATGATCCGGCTGTCCAGTTTCCATCTCTCCATCAAACCGCACGTAAATATAGGAATGTAGGTCTACCTGATCCTGCTGATAGGCCATAATCACATCATCTAAGGAAGCAAAGAAGCTGTTTTTACCTTTGGTAGCGTTGGGATTTTCTGCTGTCAGGTAATATGCTCCTAACACCATATCTTGACTAGGGGTGACTATAGGTTTACCGGTTGCTGGGGAAAGAATGTTATTGGATGCCAACATTAATAACCGGGCTTCTGCTTGACTTTCTAAGGACAAAGGCACGTGAACCGCCATTTGGTCGCCATCAAAGTCGGCGTTAAATGCTGGACATACTAAGGGGTGGAGTTGAATGGCTCTACCTTCTACTAAAATTGGTTCAAAAGCTTGAATCCCTAATCTGTGCAGTGTGGGCGCTCGGTTTAACATAACCGGATGCCCTTCAATCACCTCTTCTAATACATCCCACACACTGGGGTCATTGCGAGAAATCAGCTTTTTCGCTGCTTTGATGTTGTTGACCATCCCTGAACGAATCAACCGATTAATCACAAAGGGCTGGAACAGTTCAATGGCCATTTCTCTGGGTAGTCCACACTGGTGAATCTGCAATTTGGGACCTACTACAATTACAGAACGTCCAGAATAGTCTACTCGTTTACCTAACAAGTTTTGCCGGAAGCGTCCTTGTTTACCTTCGATGATGTCGGATAAAGATTTGAGGGGACGGTTATTTGCTCCTACTACTGTCCGCCCCCGGCGACCATTATCAATTAATGCGTCTACTGCTTCTTGCAACATCCGTTTTTCATTACGGACAATAATCTCCGGTGCCAGAATTTCCTGTAACCTCGCCAAGCGATTATTCCGATTAATCACTCGCCGATATAAATCGTTTAAATCACTGGTTGCAAATCTTCCTCCATCCAATTGTACCATTGGGCGCAAATCTGGGGGAATGACGGGAATAGCTGACATTACCATCCATTCTGGTTTAGAACCAGTGGCAATAAAATTATCAATTACCCGCAATCGTTTAATTAATTTCGCCCGCTTTTGCCCCTTAGCGTTATTAATTTCTTCTCGCAGATTTTCTGCTTCCTGTTCTAAGTTAATATCAGCCAACAATCGCAGCAGTGCTTCTGCTCCAATACCTACTTCTACCCCTACTAGTTGGGAATCTTCGCTATAAATTGCATCTTCAATTTCCAGCCACTGATCTTCGGTCAACAATTGTTTGTAGGTGAGAGTATCTGCATTACCAGGAGCTAACACCACATAAGAATTGAAATAAACAATTTGCTCTACATCCCGCAATGGCATATCCAGTAAAATGGCGATATAACTAGGAATACCTTTGAGATACCACACATGGGCAACGGGGGCGGCTAGTTTAATAAAACCCATTCTGTGCCGTCGCACCCGTGATTCTGTTACCTCCACGCCACAGCGTTCACAAACAATTCCTCTGTGACGCACTCGTTTATATTTACCACAATGACATTCCCAGTCTTTTGCTGGTCCAAAAATTCGTTCACAAAACAAACCATCCATTTCCGGCTTCAGAGTCCGGTAATTAATAGTTTCTGGTTTTGTTACCTCACCCACTACCTGACCATTAGGTAAAGTGCGTTCACCCCAAATACGGATACGTTCTGGTGAAGCTATACCGATTTTTACGTAGTCAAATTGATTAGATTGAATCGATCTCATAATTAATTGATAATTGATAATTGATAATTGATAATTAACAACTGATAAATTTCAATTGTTAATTATCCAATTCATCGCCAACACTTGATGAGTGTCAATTGTTACTCGTCTTCTTCCAAGGACTCACGGGAAAGTGACTCATAGGTAGGACGGGGAGGAGTACGGCGAGAACCTTGATCCGCCATTAAATCAACTTCCACATCCAAAGAACTACCATCAGCTTGGGTTTCTACCTTATGCACAGCAATATCCAAACCCAAAGATTGCAATTCTCGCATTAACACTTTGAAAGATTCAGGAGTACCTGGACGAGGAATAGCTTTACCCTTAACAATGGCGTTAAGTGCTTCATTTCTACCTTGCATATCATCAGATTTCACTGTTAACAATTCCTGCAAAGTATAAGCAGCGCCAAATGCCTCCAAAGCCCATACCTCCATTTCTCCAAATCTTTGCCCACCTTGTTGAGCTTTTCCACCCAAAGGCTGTTGAGTAACGAGAGAATAAGGACCAGTAGACCGGGCGTGAATTTTATCATCTACCAAATGCACCAATTTCAGCATATAAGCCACACCGACGGTTACAGGACGGTCAAAAGGTTCGCCAGTGCGTCCGTCATAAACCATAATTTTCCCAGAGTCATCAGGGTTATATACCCAAGTTTTCCCTGTTTCATCTCTGGCTTCTTGCAACTTGCCATGCACAATGCGGCGGGAAGACTCTTCCCCATACATTTCATCAAAAGGAGTAATCTTAAACCGCACTCCCAAATTTTGACCAGCCCAACCTAACAAACATTCAAACACCTGCCCCACATTCATCCGGCTGGGAACACCCAAAGGGTTTAGCACAATATCCACTGGTGAACCATCGGGCAAGTAAGGCATATCTTCTGCTGGCAGGATGCGGGAAATAATCCCCTTATTCCCATGTCTTCCTGCCATTTTGTCGCCAACTTGGATTTTGCGTTTTTGTGCCACATACACCCGCACTACCATATTTGCCCCTGGTGGCAACTCATCACCCTGTTCTCTGGTGAATAAACGCACATCTACCACCCGCCCCTTTTCTCCATTGGGAACTCTCAGGGAGTTATCCCGCACATCACGGGCTTTTTCACCAAATATCGCCCGCAGCAGTTTTTCTTCTGGTGGTTGGTCCGATTCACCTTTAGGAGTCACTTTTCCCACTAGAATGTCACCAGATTCTACCCAAGCGCCAATTCTAATAATTCCCTGTTCATCTAATTGCCTGAGGGCATCTTCCCCCACGTTGGGAATTTCTCTAGTAATTTCCTCTGGTCCAAGTTTAGTTTGTCTGGCCTCAATTTCATATTTTTCAATGTGAATAGAGGTGTAAACATCATCCTGTACCAACCGTTCAGAAATCAAAATTGCGTCTTCGTAGTTATAGCCCTCCCAAGGCATATAAGCAACAACAATGTTTTGTCCTAGTGCCAGTTCTCCCCCTTCTGTAGAAGAACCATCAGCCAATACCTGACCAGCTACCACCTTTTCCCCTATACGAACCAGGGGTTTTTGGTTTAAACAGGTATCTTGGTTAGAACGTTGATATTTAGACAGGACATATTTAATTTCCTGGGGTTTAGAAACTGGGGAAGAAGAAGTTTCTTCGCTGTCACCTGTTACCTGTAACCTGTCACCTGTTCTCTCTCGGACTCTGACGCGAATTTCGTTAGCATCTGCATACACTACATCGCCATCGGTGCGAGAAACAATTACCATTCCAGAGTCTCTAGCAGCTTGAGCTTCTAAACCTGTTCCCACCAAAGGACGCTCTGGTTTCAGTAAAGGTACTGCTTGCCGTTGCATATTAGAACCCATCAATGCCCGGTTCGCGTCGTCGTGTTCCAAGAAAGGAATCATGCTGGTTGCTACGGAAACAATCTGCACTGGGGAAACGGCTACGTAGTCTACCTGTTCTGGTGTGGTGGTGGAAAATTCTTGGCGATAGCGTACTGGTACTTGGGGTCCAATAATGTGTCCGTTTTCATCAACGGGAATGTCTCCTGGCGCTACCCGTAGATCGTCTTCTTCGTCTGCTGTCATGTAGACGGCGGCTTTTTCATAGCACACTCGTCCATTCTCTACAGGTCTAAATGGTGTTTCTAAAAATCCATATTGGTTAACACGGGCATGGGTAGCCAATGAACCAATTAATCCTGCGTTTGGTCCTTCTGGGGTTTCGATGGGGCAGATACGTCCATAGTGGCTAGGGTGAATATCCCGTACAGCAAAGCCGGCTCTTTCTCTGGTTAAACCACCAGGACCTAAAGCACTGAGTCGGCGTTTATGGGTCAGTTCCGCTAGGGGGTTGGTTTGATCCATGAACTGACTCAGTTGGCTAGAACCAAAAAATTCTTTGATTGCTGCTACTAAGGGTTTGGGGTTAACTAGAGATGCTGGTGTTAAAACTTCGGCATCTGATACGGTCATCCGTTCCCGAATGATGCGTTCTAAACGGTTCAATCCTACTCTGACTTGGTTTTGCAGGAGTTCACCTACGCTTCTCACTCGGCGATTTCCGAGGTGATCAATGTCGTCAATACTACCGATGTCGTATTCTAGGTTGATCAGGTAATCGACTGCGGCTAGGATATCCCCAGGGGTGAGGACGCGCATGGTGTCGGGTACGGAAAGGCGAAGTTTTTTGTTGAGTTTGTATCTACCAACTCTGCCTAAGTCGTAACGTTTGGGGTCGAAGAAGCGGGAGTCTAAGAGTTGTTGTCCTCCTAAGACTGTTGGTGGTTCACCAGGACGTAGTTTGCGGTATAACTCCATCAGGGCTTCTTCTTCGGAAAACTGCCCTTCTTTTTCTATGGTTTTTTGGAAGTATTCTGGGTGGCGTAGGGCATCAAAGATTTCGTTGTCTGATAATCCTAATGCTTTGAGCAGTACCTGTGCTGATAGTTTGCGGGTTTTGTCGATGCGTACCCACACTAAATCGTTACGGTCTGTTTCAAATTTTAGCCATGCCCCCCGGTTGGGGATTAAACTGGCAGAATAGGTTCTTCTCCCGTTTTTGTCAATTTCTGATTTGTAATAAACTCCTGGCGATCGCACGATTTGGTTGACTATAACCCGTTCGGCTCCGTTAATAATAAACGTTCCCCGATCTGTCATTAAGGGCAAATCACCTATAAATACTTCTTGTTCTTTAATATCACCTGTTTCTTTGTTTAACAGTCTGGTAGGGACATACATTTGTACTGCATAGGTGCTGTCCCGACGTTTGGATTCTTCAACGCTATACTTAGGCTCTTTGAGTTTATAGTTCTGTCCGATAAAGTGCAGTTCTAGTTTTCCTGTGTAGTCTGTAATCGGACTAAATGAGTTCAACTCTTCTATTAGCCCTTCTTCTAAAAACCAGCGAAAGCTTGAACGCTGGATTTCAATCAAGTCTGGCAACAGAAAGGCTGGTTCCATGTATGTTTCGTTTGTCATGCCTCTACCTTTGTCAACCTGGTTAAACTTTCGCTTGGATCGAGCAGGGAAACCTGCTGTGGTGTTCCGACTCTCACTTTGTGGGGAGCAAGTTGTTGAGTAACTTCTCCTGACGCTGCCAACTCTTTACTGTTTTGCAGTCATTAAATCTGTAATTGGTGTTTTTGACAAGTGGTTAAGCGCTTCTGAGTATCAGTAAAGATGGAAAAAGTCTGTGTGCTAAATCTTGAAACAAGATTAGATGGTCTATAATCTTGCTGATTTTTCTTGGTTTTTCTCTCTCCAGTTCTTTCACACAGCCTGTTCATTAATTCCGCATCCATACTGTTGTATCTTTTAGGGACCTCATCTATACTCACAGTAAGAACCCAAAAACAATGAAGAATCCGCGAGTGTTGGCTGGGAATCAGGATGGATTTCTTTTGCTGTTTTTTTGTCACAAGGCTTTTAAGTCTAAAAATTTAATAATTTTCTATATTTCAATACACAAAAATCCGCTGCTGTGTAAAATTCCATATCAAACTAGGCTTCCAGGGTTTGTTATTTATTGAGAGCATCTGCATTGTAGAGATATTTTTAGATGTCCTTGAATTTTGTGTTGATCAACATTCACTGCTATACAATTAACTAGATATATTTTATACCTAGCATTTAACAGTAATTTTCGCACCTAGTTAAAAATTCCCTTCCTTTATCATTATGACGCAAGTAAAATGTTTTTGAGGGAATAATATTAGCACAGTTTTGTCCTCCGAAAGTCTGAATTTTGGTTTTTTTATCAGGTTTCAGTTTTTCTGAATTTTGGCGACTGACTGATAGCTAATTTTATGTTATTGACAGTCCGAATAACCTACAAGCATTTTCAGTGGTTTGATGGGCGATCGCCTCTACTGTTTCTCCCCTAATTTTGGCTATTTGTTCGGCTACATAACCTACATAAGCTGGTTCGTTGCGTTTTTCGCCTCTTTTGGGTGTCGGTGCTAGAAATGGACAGTCTGTTTCTATGAGTAGGCGATCGCTACTCACCATGGCCGCTGATGCTTGGATTGTTTTCGCGCTTTTAAAGGTAACAGTGCCACTGAAACTGATGTAAAAGCCCAAATCCAGAAACCATTGAGTTTCTTCTGGTGTTCCTCCCCAACAGTGCATTACTCCCCGTACTTTTTCCCCTTGTGTTTCCCGCCATTTTTGCAATATTTCTCTGACCTGTGGTGCGGCATCCCGACAATGGATGATCACTGGTAAGTTCAGTTCTGCGGCGATCGCTAATTGTGCCTCAAATACCTTATACTGTTGTTCCTGGTTATTGGCCTTGTAAAAATCCAGCCCCATTTCCCCAATCGCTACTACTTGAGGATCAGCACTGGCTAGAGTTTTGATTTTCTCTGCTGTCTGATCCTGCCATTTATGTGCATCTAAAGGATGTAAACCCACTGCAAAGCTGATTTCAGGAAATTCCTGTGCCAATGCTTGAATGCTGGCAAACTCTTCTGGGTGAACACAGGAATGGACTAAATGCACTACTCCGGCTTGTTGCCAACGCGATCGCACTGCTGCTAAATCTGGTTGAAAAAGGTCAAAGTTCAGATGTACGTGGGTGTCTATTAATTGCATGATGGAGTCAGAAACCATTGATGGGGTTTGGTTAAGTCATTAATCTCTTAGTTCATGACTAATGACTAATGACTGATGACTTCTATGCTGTTTGTGTCAGTGGTTTGAGTTTTTGTGCTAACCTTGATTTTTTTCTAGCTCCGTTGTTGGGATGCAGCACACCACGCTTGACAGCTTTGTCAATTTTGCTGTAAGCCTCTGACATCCGAGTATCTACTACCTGTTTTGATTCAGGAGTAGGATTAGCTGCATAGGCTTCCACCGCAGCCAAATATTTCTTCATCAGCGTCTTTACTGCTGATTTATATGCTTTATTACGCAGTCGGTTGCGTTCTGCGATTTGGGCGCGTTTAAGTGCTGATTTTGTATTCGCCACAGTCAGTTCCAAAAAAACTATTAATTAATATGTACACACACTACTAGATTTACTAATATAGCACAAAATTTGCCAATGTTATAATTTCACAGAAAAATTTTCCGGTGGGATGTTAGGGCAGGCCTGCCTCCTGCCTCCTGCCTCCTGCCTCCTGACTCCTGACTGGTGAGTAGGAAAATAATAGACCTGGATGTATATTCAGGACGGGGAAATAGGTTAGAATAAGTTACCTATAAATAAATTAAATTGCCAACGCAACTACTCCCAGCATCTAACCTGCTTTTTAGTGAGTATAAAATCATTAAATTCTTATTATGCAAGTAAAATATCTGTAGCCATCCTGGGAGTATCAAAAGAATGCAGGTTAAGCTAGAGAAGAGAGTTAGGAAAAGCTTGATATCCTCAGGGTAAAAAGCCAGACTAATGATCAAACAGGAAAATTCTAATTTTGGCATTGTCCTTACTACTCCATGCTGCGAATTATTACTCAGCAGGCAGACGTTATATCCGAACTACAACGTATCTGCGATCGTACTCACGATGAACAGGTGCTTCACAAAGAAGCAACGGTACGTGAAGTGTTGCAAGCAGTCAAGCGCCAAGGCGACAAAGCTGTACTGCACTACACTGCCGAATTTGACCATCAAACCTTGCAACCAGAAGAACTGAGGGTGACAGGTTCAGAACTGGATGCAGCTTACCAACAGGTATCAAAGGATTTGTTGGCAGCGATTCAGCGGGCTTGTCGCCAAATTGAAGTGTTTCACCGTCAGCGAGTACCAAAAAGCTGGGTACACTTTGGCGATGATGAAGTGGTACTGGGTAAACGCTATACTCCTGTAGATCGGGCAGGTTTATACGTCCCTGGAGGTAGGGCTTCTTACCCCAGTACGGTGCTAATGAATGCGATACCAGCTAAAGTAGCAGGTGTACCGCGTATAGTGATGGTAACACCACCAGGAGCAGGTAAAGCAATCAATCCAGCAGTCTTGGTGGCTGCCCAAGAAGCTGGAGTAGAAGAAATTTATCGGATTGGTGGCGCTCAAGCGATCGCTGCTTTAGCCTACGGTACGGAAACAATTCCTAAAGTGAATGTCATTAGCGGACCAGGTAACATTTATGTCACCTTGGCTAAAAAGCTAGTTTACGGCACTGTAGGCATTGATTCCTTAGCAGGACCGAGCGAAGTGCTAATTATTGCCGATGAAACAGCTAATCCTGCCCATGTTGCTGCGGATATGTTAGCTCAGGCAGAACATGATCCAATGGCGGCGGCGATTTTGTTAACCACAGATGTGGGTTTAGCGAAAAAAGTCCAGGCAGCAGTAGATAGACAACTGGTAGATCATCCCAGAAGAATAGACACAGAAAAAGCGATCGCTCACTATGGGTTAATTGTTGTTGTCGAATCTTTAGAAGCAGCGGCAGAATTTTCCAATGAATTTGCACCTGAACATCTAGAATTGGAAGTTGAAGATCCTTGGACTTTAATTTCTCACATTCGTCATGCCGGGGCTATTTTCCTGGGTAATTCCACGCCAGAAGCTGTAGGTGACTATTTAGCAGGTCCAAACCATACCTTACCTACTTCCGGTGCTGCTCGTTATGCTTCTGCCTTGGGTGTAGAAACTTTTCTTAAACACTCTAGTATTATCCAATACTCACCAACCGCACTAGAGAAAGTCGCCGGCGCAATTGAGACTTTAGCGAAAGCGGAAGGTTTGCCTTCCCATGCTGATTCAGTACGAAGGCGAGTACAGGAAGAAGAGTAATTGAGAACGCTTATTTTTTTACTGAGTGCGGTTGACAGCAGCTACTCCATAATTAAAAATAGAAAGTTTGTAATTTTAGCAAACTAAAGTTCACAAGAAAATCGCTCAAAGGCACGGAA
Organism: Sphaerospermopsis sp. LEGE 00249; assembly: GCF_014299995.1. Taxonomy (NCBI): domain Bacteria; kingdom Bacillati; phylum Cyanobacteriota; class Cyanophyceae; order Nostocales; family Aphanizomenonaceae; genus Sphaerospermopsis; species Sphaerospermopsis sp. LEGE 00249. Next base: position 35,581 of record NZ_JACJUZ010000028.1, read on the forward strand.
GCCACTTGGCTGTCTTACAGTGGAGGAAGTGCCAACGGCGAATTTATTCGCCGCGAATATGATACGATTGGACTGCGAGTAGGAACAACCATCTACACGAAGAAGTATTTTGATCAGGAGAAACCCCTGATTTATCTCGTCTCGGCATTTGACCGCAGCCTGGGTAAACAAGCAAAGGCAAATATGGAGTGTAATACCGCCAAAATTTGATGGACTCGGAAAGCAAAAAAACATAAAAGTAAGCGCAATTGCAATACCTGTCGTACTGGTAGTTGTTTTGAGCGCGTAGGGGGATAATTGACTATCCCTTTTGAGCAAGTCTTAAAGAATCTGCGTGTCTTTAGACCGCAGAGTGTCAAATTAAGAAAATTGTTGGTGTTCAAACCAAGAAAATTCTTAATGTGATAATTTAAGGGGTCTACTTTTGAGGAGACAAAAGCGGTGTTAAAAACTATTTTAGTAGCTCTGGATGGTTCGGAAATTGCGGAACGAGTAATTGAAACTTTAGGTGATTTGGTGCTGTCCGCAAACACCAAAGTTGTTCTTTGTCATGTATTTCCCGCACCAGAGGCAGAAATAGAATTACCCGCTGATCGTCCTCATCCAGACTCACCAAAGTTGTCTTATTTCCAGATAGAAAAGCAGTTGCAATCCTACCAGGAAAAATTACCAGTTCAAAGCGAGTTAGAATTAGTAACTGGTGAACCTGCGGAGGAAATTATTAGACTGGCCAATATTTACAAAGCTGATCTGGTGGTTATTGGTAGTCGCGGGTTAACGGGGATGAATAGAATTGTTCAGGGTTCTGTTAGCACTCAGGTAATGGAAGAAGCGCATTGTTCAGTGTTGGTGGTGAAACCGGGGAAGTAATTTGTAGTTATTCATAATTCATAATTCATAATTAGGGCTTGCTGAATAAACTCAAAACCTTGATAAATCAAGGGTTTCAGGTGGAAAATCAGGAAATCAGTGCAGGATTTTTCAGGGGTATACTCCTAAAAGTTATGGATGAAGAGGAATTTGAAATTGCTCAAGTGAAATTAAATAAAAGAGTCAATAATTTTGAGAAATTGTATAGTCTCAAAATTGCTCTGGAACGTGGTTTAATTAATGAGGAAGAATATACTCAAAGAAAGGCTTTACTTGAATAAAATATGAATTTCACTAGCCCAGAAATTAGCCTCTGGGCTAATAAATAATTAAAATGATATCAAGTAGATGATATTCAAGCTACATAAAATAAATCTTTTCATCCTCCTTAAACAGCTCAGATATCACAAAATATTTTTTTTGTCAATACCCAAAATTATAACCAGCAAATAACAACATCAAAAATTCTCAATTCTCTTGTCAGGAAACCTTGATGATTTGCTCAGATTTTTTTCAGATGTTCAGTTATGAGAGTTCTGAAATAGTTACTGGGTAAAGACTTTCAATCTGCTGCTGTAAACGCCGTATTAAAAATAGTTACAATAAAGCAAATTACAAATTCTCCTAAATCATAGCAGATCGCTAAAAGTATTGCAATACCGTTAGTAAATAAAAATAATTCTCAATTAATTATTAAAAAAATATAAAGGAAGAAATTTTGAAAGTTATAAAATACTAAACTATTTTTAGTTTTAAATAACTGAAACTTATCTAAAAACCAAGAGCGATCGCATCGCATGGAATAGATATGTATTTTGAATAAGTTCATCAAAAAGAAATTATTCGCTTTTAATTATATCCGATAATCAAAATTGTAATTGCTAACGGAGTGAGTCAGATAGCGTTTGACTCACCGCACAAAAAACTTCTCCTTTAACTCTTTGCGCCTTTGCGCCTTTGCGTGAGAATTACCCCTTTTTACCCCGCAAAAACTCCCGTAAACTCAGTAAAGATACAGTCTGACCCAAATTCAAAGGTAAAATTGACACACCTTCCAAACGAGACTGGACCCAACCTTCCCCCCAGTACCACTCATGAAAACCATCAATACCCCCACTCAGTAACAAGCGCAAACAATTATTTTTCGCTACATCTACATGATGATGAATTTTCACAGGTCCAGTGGAAGTAGTAAAATCAAAACCCGAAGTTAACTTTTCTGGCATTCCTGGAGAAAAACTTTGTCCTGGTAGCCATTTTTCCAGTTGTGCAGGAATTAATAGACTATCGTGAATAGCATCAGCGGATGCTTCGATTTCAATTCGCAGTTGGCTTTGTTGAAAAGTGCCTAGCATGGTGATTGGTAATTGGTAATTGGTAATTGGTAATTGGGAAGAAAAAATAAACTGTTGCCTTTTGCCTTTTGCCTTTTGCCTTTTGCCTCTTGCCTTCTTACTGTCACCTGTCACCTGTTCCCTGTTCCCTGTTCCCTGAAAAACTTACAATATATAAAGTCATCTTGTTAAAAATTGTAAAAGTTTTCATGGCAGATAAATTAATACGGGCTACAGCAGCGGATGGGGGTATTCGAGCGGTGGGAGTGATTACCACACGCTTAACAGAGGAGGCACGAGTACGCCATAAGCTTTCCTATGTAGCTACAGCAGCACTGGGAAGAACAATGTCAGCAGGTTTACTGATGGCTTCTAGTATGAAGCGTCCAGGCTCTAGGGTCAATGTCCGGGTCAGGGGTGATGGTCCTTTGGGTGGTATATTGGTAGATGCCGGGTTAGATGGGACAGTCAGGGGCTATGTAGGAAATCCATCTGTAGAATTGCCTCCCAATGCTAAAGGTAAGTTAGATGTGGGGGGTGCTGTAGGTAGTGGTTATCTCTATGTAGTTCGAGATATCGGCTATGGATATCCTTACTCTAGTACAGTAGAACTTGTTTCGGGAGAAATTGGTGATGATGTGGCTCATTACCTGGTAAATTCAGAACAAACTCCTTCGGCTTTGGTTGTGGGTGTGTTTGTAGGAGCAGAAGGAGTGACTGCGGCAGGAGGGATATTAATCCAAGTTTTGCCTAAAGCCGCTAGAGATGAAGCTTTAGTCACAACCCTGGAATCACGAGTATCTGCTTTATCAGGGTTTACACCGTTGATGCAAGCTGGGAAGACGTTAACAGAGATTTTTCATGATTTGCTGGGAGATATGGATCTGAAGATTTTTCCAGAAAGTCAAATGTTGCGCTTCCACTGTGGTTGCTCTTTTGATCGGGTGTTGGGAGCTTTGAAAATGCTAGGAGCAGCAGAACTGCAAGATATGATTCTCAAAGACGATGGTGCGGAAGCTACTTGTGATTTTTGTGGCAATGTTTATCAAGCAAATGGTGATAATCTAGCACAATTAATAGTTGATTTACAAAGGGAAACTTCTGTTTCAGAATAAGTGTGAAATACTACTAAAGCCCAAACATATAAATGGTATTTGTGGAGGAAGATAAAAAATGAAAAAAATAGCTTTTTAATGATGAGAAAGAAAGTTACTATGGCAAAAATGGAATAATCAGTTTCATCAGAACTGCTATTCAATTACTTTGGTGTGAGAGATGACAGATCGGGATATTTCAGACAGTTGTTCTCCAACCAGAGCCAGAAAACCAGATCCTAATACAAGATTGTCCCGAACTCCAGAAGTCGGGACAACTCAATCATCTGGTGTCCCTCCTACTGGTTCTAACTTTAAATCAGTGACGCAGCAACAAGATAACAATTCAGAAGGATTACCTATAGAAAACTATTCAGAGGAATCTTTTGATACTAATAAAAAATGGGTAAAATTGCCAAGCTGGATGAAAAGCTGGGTGATGTGGTCAATTTTATTAACATTGATTCCTAGCAGTATCGGGTTTATATCAATGTCGATGCTGCTAAAATTGCCATCAGCGCCAAATTGCCCAAAAATCTTTTGGCCTTTAGCTAGTGCGTCTGTACGTTTACACTGTGCTTCCCTGGCTGCTTCTAAGCAGAATGTGAACGACTTACTGCAAGCGATCGCACTGGTGAGAGACTTACCAGAAAATCACCCACTCAGGGGACAGATTAATGGTTTGTTGGAGGAATGGTCAAGGGATATTTTAAAGCTGGCTGAGGAAAGTTTCCAATCCGGGAATTTAGAAGAAGCGATCGCCACGGCTCGACAAATTCCTGAAGACTTAGAAGCTCGTAATATTGTAGAAGAGCAAATTACTAAATGGCAGTCTACCTGGTCTAAGGCAGAAGAAATCTATGACGAAACATTAAAAGAACTGGGAGAAAGACGCTGGCAATCAGCTTTTATGCTGTCATCTAAACTGCTCCGCATCAACAATCAATATTGGTCAACTACCAAGTACGATGAACTAAATCGCATCATTGTCACAGCAAGGGAAGATGGTGATAAACTTGACAAAGCTGAAGGTTTAGCAAGACGTGCCTCAGTGGATGATATTCTAGCAGCTATCAAGCTGGTAGAGTCGATTAAGTCGGAGAGTTACGTATATCAAAAAGCTCAGGAATTAATTCCTGAATTTGGGCGCAAGATACTGCAATTGGCACAATCTCGCATGGATAGGCAAGATGCGGATACAGCATTAGAAATTGCTAGAAAAATTCCGCCAATAGCTTCATTACAATCAGAAATTGATGATTTTATTGTTTTGGGTGAAGCCCAAAGAAGTGCTTGGATAGGTACGGTTGCTGGTTTAGAGAGCGCCATTTCCCAAGCTCAACAAATTGATGCTTCTAGGGAAGTGTATATTAAAGCACAAGAATTAATTGCTCGTTGGCAATTGGAAATAGAAGATGTGACTCGTTTAGAAAAGGCGCGAACCCTAGCTAGTCAAGGGACGATCAATGATTTAACAGCAGCCATTTCTGAAGCTCAGATGATTCCCAATAGCAACCCCCGCGCTTCAGAAGCTAGACAGGAGATGAATCGTTGGCAATCCCAAGTAGAAACTATTGAAGACAGACCTTATTTAGACCGTGCTGATCAAATAGCTCTGTTAGAGGATATTAACTCCTTGCAAACTGCGATCGCAGAAGCTAGTCAAATTCGCTCTGGTCGTGCATTATATCCAGAATCTCGGCAAAAAATCCGCAATTGGACGGCTAAAATTCAGCGTATTCAAGACCAACCTTATTTAGATCAAGCACGAATTATTGCTGAAAGCGGTGATTTAACTACTGCGATTAGGGAAGCTCAAAAAATCGCTTCATCAGGAAGGGCGCTGGCTAGTGAAGCACAAGCATCAGTGGATACTTGGCAAGAACAAATTAGGGCGAGAGAAAACTGGAAAAAAGCCAGAGAAGTGGCTATTGCTGGCACACCAGAAGCTTTAGCTGAGGCCATCCGCATAGCTGATCGAGTTTCCAACCGTAACATTTTACGCATGGATGTTAACGTGGCTATTGATCAATGGAGTCAGCAAATATTACAAATGGCACGTTCTCAAAGCGAGTTTGATATTCCTAGAAGTATTGAAACTGCTAGATTGATTCCTCGTGGTAGTTCTGCTTACAGAGATGCCCAACTACAAATTAGAACTTGGAGACAATTCCTCATTCCTCGGACATCACCTACAACATTACCTACATCATCGCTGGAGTCATTACCTACTCCATCACCTGAAGCTGAACCATCTCCATCATCAACTGGTAATGGTTTGTAATGGGTAATGGGTAATGGGTAATGGGTAATGGGTAATGGGTAATGGGTGATTGGTGAAGTTGACAGTGCGAACGCCTTTAGGCAGGAGAGTGTCAATCATTTAGTGCCAGTTTCACCCAATTACGAAAAGCGCGAGTTGCGGACATTTGTCCAATTTTTTTACTTTCCGCAATAAATCGAGGAATTTCTGTGATTTGGATAGGTGCAAAAGTGGGGCTGATTTGAGTTTCTGAATATTGCCCATTTGTCAGAATGTAGATTCTTAATGAAGTTCCGTTGTAACGCCAAAATTCAGAGATTCCCATTGCAGCATAAAGCTTCAATTTATCTATTTTAGGTCGTGAATATTCCACTTCTAGCACTAAGTCTGGTGGTGGATCAAAGGCTAAATCAATATTCTCTTTTCCTCTGACTAATAATTCATTCTGGATATAATAACCACTGTCTGGTTCTGCACCATATTCTAAATCATCTCTAGTTAATGTGAGTGAACCAACGCGATCAACTTCTAAACCAAATTCTTCACACAATACCCCGACAAAAACCTCAATTAACCGATTTGCGTTTTCATGAGGTTTTTGTGGAGTCATAATTTCTATATTTCCCTGATGGTAAGAAATTCTATTTGCGCGTTCTGAACCCATTTCCACTAGCATGGTTTTAAATGTCTGCCAGGAGATGTTTTCTAGTAAAACTCTGGTTTCTGCGGGTGTTGCTGTTGTTACCATAGTTTCTTTTTCTCACAGGTGATAGATTTGAATATAACAAAATTTTCTGTTTACTTTAATTTTGTTATCTTCATTTAGCCTCTAACGCTTTTCTTGGGCTTGAATTTGCCTAACTACTGTCAATGCTGAATAACTTACCCCTGCTGTACCTTCTCCTGGATGGGTTGAGTCACCCACTAACCACAAATTATTAATAGATGTACGATTGGCAAAACCAAAGGGTCCAAATGTCGGTATTCTTTGCCCAATTCCGCCCACAATTCCCTTTTCTCTACCTGTATAATGGGCAAAGGTTTTAGGTGTGGCAGCTTCTACATAAATGATGGTTTCTGGTTTTAAATAGAAATATTGAGCAAGTTTGGAAATTGCATCTTGGGTAAATTTTGCTTTTAATTCTTGATAGTTTTCTGTGTTCCACCATTGGGTAAAATCAACAAAAGAAGATGCAATAATTGTCGCTTTTCCTGTTGGTGCGCGTCCATCTCCTTCATGACTGACAGATACAAATAAGGAGTTATTTTCCCCAATTGGTCCATTAATATCATACATAAATTGTAAATGGGGCGGACAATCATCAGGAATGGCACTTTGATCAACACCGATATAAACGACAAAAGCACCGGAAGCAGGTGGTAATTTTTCTACTCTATGTTTATATCCCGATGGTGCTTTTTCTCCTAATAATCTTACTAAGTCTTGTACAGTGACGTTAGCAATTACATGATCTGCTTTTTCTGTGAAAACTTCTCCGGTTTTTTGATTTCTAATTACTACACCGTTAGCTTTGCCATTTTCTACATTTATTTTTTCTACGGTGTGACGCATTAATAATTTACCATTGTCTCTTTCTAAAGATTCAACTAGGCGATCGCTCAATATTTGCATACTTCCTTGTAAATGATACAATCCTTGGGGAGATTGGGATACACTCAATGCTGTAGCTGCATAAAGTAAAGCGGTTTCTTCGGCATTCACTTGGGAATATAATTTTAGTTGTAAATCTAAAAATGTCCGCAGTCTTTTATCATTTCCTAAACCATATAATCTTAAAGCATCCCCAACAGTAAATAAGGTAAAAGGTGCAGTAATCAATGTACTCGGACGAACAGCTTTTGTTAACTGTAAAAGATCCCAGAAACTTCGGGGTGGTAATACCGGATCTCGTCCTTGAAATTCCCAACTTGCATTAAATAAAGTCGCTAATAATTGCCAGAAACCTTCACTTCCAGGAAACTGTTTTTGTCTTTCTTCCTGCCATTTTTCAGGATCACGCCAAACATTAATAGGTGTATTTTCTCCTGGTAAAAATACCGCACAAGCAGGATCACAAGGAGTTGCTTCAGGTAATTCTATATTCAATTCTGAGAAAATGCGGTGATGTATACCCCCAGGTTCTAACCCTGCAACTTGAGTTGCACCGACATCAAAAGTAAAACCCTGACGTTTAAAGGTGGAAGCACAACCACCGGGAACTAAAGCTTGATCTAAGGTTAAAACGCTATAACCTCTATGTGCTAATAATGCTGCGGTGGTTAGTCCACCTATACCCGCACCGACAACGATCGCACGGGATTGATTTTTGTTCAGGGATAGACTAGGCATGAATACTTATTTTACAATTCTTAATATTACTACTCATAATTTTACATAATTTGTAATTAAATCGGGCGATGTGGAATATATTTCTGTCACCTGTCACCTATCACCTATGACTTTGTGATACAGTATTTCTGCTGCGATAATAATAGACAAAATTAAACATGAGTAAAAATTTTGAAATTCAAGAATTAGCGATCGCTATCACTGCTAAAAATTTGAATCCCACAGTCATAACCCCTGATTTTTTGAAATATACTGGAATTGTTCCCACAGATTGGGAATTAGCGACAGAGCCAGTTTTTAACAATGTTGTCGTGCAGATTTTCTACAAAAGTGGTGTAGGAATTGTAGCCCAGCCAAATAATGTTACAGTAGTTGAGTCCATAGGTGCAAAACAACAGGCAGAAATTCAAATACCCAAAATTACTCATCAGTTAGTAGAAAAACTCTCCCAAGTTGAGTATCAAAGAGTAGGAATTAACCCCAGAGGATTCGTAGTTTTTAACTCTGATGCAGAAGCATATCAATACATTAATGGTAAACTTTTAGTACCTGGTTCATGGCAAGAATTTGAAGGTGCAAAAGTGAATGCTGCCTTGCAGTTAAGTTATCCTTTGAAACGGGGAATACTAAATTTAAGTATTAACCAAGCAAATGTACAGTTTCCTGATAAAGTAGCAGCAGCAATTTTATTTTCTGGTAATTTCAACTATTCTTTATCAGGAAATACAGCAGCGGATAAACTTCAAGATTTGCAGCAAATAATTACTAACTGGCAAGTGTCAGTAGGTACTTTCCAAAAATTATTAGTAGAGAATTTTTTAACTTCTTCTGAAGCTCCAAAAAACATTTCTGTTTTTCCACCAATGGCGAAAAATTGATAATGTATTAGTCTAGTTACTGTGGGGTGGGCATCTTGCCAGCCCTAATTATAGTCATTCTCTGATAGTTTATTCAATCAAATAACCATCAACATTAACATCCAAAACATCCGATTTAGTAAAAGGACATGATTCAGGAAAAGTAGTCAAAGATAGTTGAGTTTCCACAGCAGCAGCTTTACAAGCTTCTTGGTAACATTCATCAAATACAGCATCGAAGTGACGTTTGAGACTAGGACTATTTTTAAAAGCTTTGTTTAATCGGCGAGAGTGTTCAATAATAGTATAAGACCAACTAGGAGAGCGTTTTTCTGGTTGATACTTCCACCTGAGTAAATGTTGTAATATGCGAATTAGATTACTTTCTAAAGCATCTTTTTCTTTGCGACTCATTCCTTCAATTTCTTCAATTAAATTTTCAATATCTAATTGTTCTAATTTACCTTCTTTTAAGAAAATAGCAGTTTGTTCTAACCAGAGATTAAAGTCAGTTTCATGCAGGGTTTTTACAGTTAACATAATGTAAATACTCCAAGAAATAAAAATTAGGGATAAAAATCTAAATCGAAAATTTCAGCGTGACAAAAAGGACAGGATTCTGGAAAAACACCAAGAGGTAATTTAGTTTCCTTACTTGCGGATTTTCTAGCCATTTGATAACATTTATCAGAAATTGTAGCTAGAAAATTTTTCTCTAAACTAGGACTATCTTCAAAAATAAATAAGATTTGACGACGTTGTTCATCAATAGTCGCTAACCAACTACTAGATTGATTTGCTGGTTGATATTTCCATTTTAATAAGTGCATTAATAAAATGATTAATCTATTTTGTAATTCTCGTTTATCACTTTTACCCATTGCTTCAATTTCTTCAATGAGATGTTCTAAATCTAATTGATGAAAATTTTGTTCGCGTAAATGCTGTAATGTGGTTTCTATCCATTCTTGATAATCAGTTTCATAAAGAGTTAACTTAGATTCTGTTTTCATAGACAAATCCTCTTAAAAACGAATATAAATCTATTATACAATAATATAGAAAATTAAATATCCCTCTTCTGTCACTTGCCGAAAACATTTGCCATTTCTAAATTTTGTAACCTTTTCCTGGCAAGCGATCGCTCATTTATTTATGTTAATGAAATTAAAATTGAAATCCAAACAGGAAAAGATGATTTAGAAGATGCAAAAGATAAGTCTTTTGATTTACTAAAGATTATTGAGATTGCAGATGCTTTCGCTACTGGTGTTGGAATAGCAGCACAAGGTATTGCTCAATTATTATATTAACAAGTTTACAATCAATAGGAATATTTAGATAAAAACATCCCCCACAACTCCCCCAACCCAGACCACTGCTAACACCATCAAAGGCATTGTAAGATATAAGCAGTAACATAGCCCTCACCACCAATGACATCAACTCTGTTAAAATCTCCTCGTCTTCACGCTCCCAAGGTGCATCCTCTACCTAACGGTTTAACCATTATTGCCGAGCAAATGCCAGTAGAAGCAGTGAACCTGAATGTATGGGTAAAAGTTGGCTCTGCTGTGGAGTCAGATGCTATCAATGGCATGGCTCACTTTTTAGAACACATTGTATTTAAAGGTACAGAAAAATTAGGCAGTGGTGAGTTTGAGCGTCGCATTGAAGAAAGAGGTGCAGTAACAAATGCAGCCACTAGCCAAGATTATACACATTTTTATATCACTACTGCCCCTAAAGATTTTGCAGAATTAGCACCACTGCAAATAGATGTAGTGTGTAATCCTACCATTCCTCAAGAAGCTTTTGAAAGAGAAAGATTAGTAGTTTTAGAAGAAATTAGACGTTCGGAAGATAATCCCAGAAGGCGCATTTATCGGCACACAATGGAAACCGCTTTTGATGTTTTACCCTATCGTCGTCCGGTACTTGGACCAGAAACCGTAATTTCCCAAGTTACACCCCAACAAATGCGAGAATTTCATCAAACTTGGTATCAACCATCTTCCATAACTGCGGTTGCTGTGGGTAATTTACCAGTGGAAGAATTAATAGAAATTGTCGCTGAGGGATTTGAAAAAAACAGTCAAAAATCACAAAGCTTCACATCTAAAAATCAACATTTAACCGTTAGTCAAGAACCAGCATTTACAGAAATTGTGCGCCGAGAATTTGTTGATGAAAGTCTGCAACAAGCCCGGTTAATAATATTATGGCGAGTACCTGGATTAATTGATTTAAATGACACTTATGCTTTAGATGTGATAGCAGGAATTTTAGGACATGGGCGTACATCTAGATTAGTCCATGATTTACGGGAAGAAAAAGGAATAGTTTCTGCAATTGCTGTGAGTAATAGTAATTATAAACTCCAAGGATTATTTACTATTTCTGCTAAATGTGATGTAGAAAATTTACCAGCAGTAGAAACAGCAATCATTGAACATTTGGAAAAACTACACACAGAATTAGTTAAAGAATCAGAAATTGCTCGTGTGCAAAGACGAGTAGCAAATAGGTTTATATTTGGCAATGAAACACCAAGCGATCGCTCTGGTTTATATGGTTATTATCAATCTTTAATAGGTGAGTTAGAACCAGCATTTAATTATCCCCAATATATCCAAAACCAAGACGAAAATCATTTAATACAAGCTGCACAACAATATTTATCACCCGAAGCTTATGGTGTAGTTGTCATCAAACCAAATTAGTCATGGGTAATTGGTGATTGGTAATTGGTAATATACCATTCTATAACTTTTACTTCTTACTAATAACCAATACCTATAGGACTTACGCAAGATATGACTAAAAACCTTATTCTTGCGTAGGGGTAATTCATGTAGCTTGCTTCCCGAAGGGTATTACCCCTACTTTCGTTGCCTTTTGCGTAACTAATAACCTATAACCTATAACCAATAAAAAACCATGATTTGGCAAGAAATAGATCACCATATAAGTCAAGTAACAGGACAAAAATTTCAAACCTCTCAACATTCATCTGTAAGCGGTGGTTGTATTAATCAAGGTTATGCCATTAGTAATGATAAAATCACCTACTTCGTGAAACTCAACAAAGCTACTCAGGGAGAAATGTTTGCAGCAGAAATGCTGGGTTTACAACAAATGTATGAAACCAAAACTATCCGTGTTCCTAAACCTGTATGTTGGGGAAATACAAATAATTCTAGTTATATAGTATTAGAATGGCTAGAAATGAACGGTGGTAATAACAAATCTTGGCAACAAATGGGACGAAACCTAGCAGAAATGCACAAAACCATTAGTAAAAAAGGTTGCGGTTGGGATCTGAATAATACTATCGGTTCTACACCCCAAATTAACACTTGGAAATCTGACTGGATAGAATTTTATACAGAACATCGTTTAGGTTATCAATTTCAACTAGCAAAAAGAAAGGGAGGAAGATTTCCTTTAGCAGAAAAATTATTAGCAGCTATTCCCGAATTATTAGCAAATCATCATGTTGAACCAGCTTTAGTACATGGTGATTTATGGGGAGGAAATGCCGGATTTACAGTTGATGGTGAACCCGTAATTTTTGATCCAGCAACTTATTTTGGCGATCGCGAAGTTGATATTGCCATGACAGAATTATTTGGTGGTTTTCCACCAGCTTTTTATCAAGGTTATCAAGAAATATTACCTTTAGATCAGGGTTATGAACAACGGAAAACCCTTTATAATTTATATCACATTTTAAATCATTTTAATTTATTTGGTGGTGGTTATGCTTCCCAAGCAAACGGGATGATTGAGCGAATTTTGCAGAATTTGTAAAATTTAGATTTTAATTAAAAATAAGATACCCGACTTCTTGTTTATTTTGTAAATTACTCATAATTTATAATTTATAATTTATAATTTATAATAATTTATAATTCGGTTATCTGTGTAGTTAATTTATCAAATAAAATTATGAACTAAAAACATGAAATACTATCAACTACAAACCAACGTTTTACCTAATAATTACCTCAATGACTTGTGGGGTGAAATTCAATCTAGTCCTTACTTTGCTATCAACAATCTCAACCGTGATTTTATCAACACCAAAGGATTTTCTGTGGTTTTTCAGCGTCATGGATTACCCAAAGTTATAGAAAAGTTTCCCTTTTTTAAACCTTATTTAGATTTAGCATTGCAACCTAATTGTAATGCTTTTTATCTCAATCCCTTACTATTAAAAGAAGGTTCTCGCGTTGATCCACATATAGATCGTTCTTTGCGTTCTTATTGTAAAACCATTGAACCACCAAACCTAGTTAGTGTTCTTTATGTGCGAGTACCAGAAAACATGGAAGGGGGAGAATTGGTGTTAAAATCAACTAAACGCCAAGTGGGACAAGTTAAACCTCAAACTAATACCCTGGTTTACTTTCAAGGAGATTTAACCCATTCTGTTAACGCTGTGACAACTCCTGGAAATCGCCTCAGTTTAGTTTGTGAACAGTATAATTTAACAGAGGATGAATTAGAGGAAATACCAGTATTTATCTTAGAATCAAGAGCTAGTCAATCTGCAAATAAAAAACGAAAATATGGGTATTAGAGATATCGTACTTAATCATTAATAAAAACAATGCTGCTAAACAACCGCTATCAAGTCATTAGCACCCTGGGATCTGGTGGCTTTGGTGAAACCTTTCTCGCTCAAGATACCAATATGCCATCACAGCGTCTCTGTGTGGTAAAACAATTAAAACCGATTCACAATAATCCACAAATTTACCAAATAGTACAAGAAAGATTCCAACGAGAAGCGGCCATTTTAGAAACCCTTGGTAGTGCATCTGATCAAATTCCTGCTTTATATGCTTATTTTTCTACAGGGGGTGAATTTTACTTAGTTCAGGAGTGGATAGAAGGAGATACTTTAACAGCGAAAATGCAAAAGCAGGGATTATTTACTGAAAATGCTATTGAGGAATTATTAGTTAATATATTGCCTGTTTTGAAGTATATTCATTCACAAAAAATAGTTCACAGAGATATTAAACCGGATAATATTATTATTCGTAAAAGTGATAATAAACCAGTCTTAATTGATTTTGGTGCAGTGCGTGAATCAATGGGAACGGTGTTAAATTCGCAAGGAAATCCTACCAGTTCTATTATTATTGGTACACCGGGATTTATGTCCAGTGAACAAGCAGCAGGAAGACCAGTTTATTCTAGTGATTTATATAGTTTAGGTTTAACAGCAATTTATTTATTAACTGGTAAACCGCCTCAAACCTTGGAAACAGATCCGCAAACTGGGAAAATAATTTGGCAAAATTTTGCTAGTAATATAAATCCTCATTTAGCAAAAGTCATTGATAAATCTATTGCTTATCATCCCAGAGAAAGATTTACTTCTGCTCAGGAAATGTTGGATGCTTTGCAAATAAAGTCAGTTATTAATAGTCAATCACCAGTTACTCAAACAATAATTGCTCCTCCACTGCAAAATACAGTTACAGTTAGTCCAGGGAATACAAATCAACCAGTTAATCAGAATAATAAACAAACAGGAATGATTCTACCTAGTATTATCGCTAGTAGTTTGATAGGTGGTTCTATTATTATTGGATTGGCGATTAATAAATCTTCTCCACCTGTTGAATCTGCCAATAACACAAATACAACTCTATCTTCCTCAAATAAAAATTCAGTAGAATCTTCATCACCAACTCAGGAAGAACAAAAAACAGAATCATCTAAAAATACTTCACCTCAATCTACTGACGCAACACAGACTCAAGTTAATCCCCCATTAGCAGATGAATCTGTAGTCAATAATTCATTTTATTTTGTAGCTGATTCTGCCTTTAAAGATTTACCAACTGCTACTCAACAAGTTAGAACTTTACAAGTTAGAGGTTATTCTCAAGCTGGAATGTTTTGGATACCAGATTATCCAAATCTATCAGGAAAGCGTTTATATCAAGTATACGCAAATTGGTTTAGCGATCGCACGAATTGTATCAACTTTCTAAAAACCTATGGACAAGTTAATTCAGATGCTTATTGTGTGCTTGCGAGTAAAGACGCTAATACATCACCTGATCGTGTATATTTCAAGGAAATTTTTAAGGTTTCCATATCTGATACATCACCAGTAAATAACACAAATATCAATAATAATTATTTTTGGCTTTCGCAAAGACGGGTGACAGCAGCAGATTTATCTGGTAAAAGTGGTTATGAATTAGATATTATGAGAAACACAATATTTGCAGTTCACGGACGCAGGTTTAATACTCCTGAGTTACAAGCATATTTTAATCAGCAATCGTGGTATAATCCCCAATATTCACCCCAAGAATTTCCTGTTGATTTGTTATCAAAAATAGAAATTGAAAACGCAGTATTTATTAATCAATATCAAGAAAATCATAACCGTAGATACTTCGCAACAACATCTAATTCTCATCCAAATCCTACAGGAAAACCATTAGAAACTGAATCTGTAATTATCGATCCAGTAAATAAAGAAATTCAGCCATTATCAGATGGATACT
Organism: Sphaerospermopsis sp. LEGE 00249; assembly: GCF_014299995.1. Classification (NCBI taxonomy): domain Bacteria; kingdom Bacillati; phylum Cyanobacteriota; class Cyanophyceae; order Nostocales; family Aphanizomenonaceae; genus Sphaerospermopsis; species Sphaerospermopsis sp. LEGE 00249. The sequence continues at coordinate 50,888 of NZ_JACJUZ010000028.1, forward strand.
ATTATATAGTGGTTGAAAATCAGGGTGATACTACTTTAAATTCTGTACGTCAAATAGTTCCTGACGCTTATTTATCAACAAACAAAAAATTTATTTATTTGGGTGCTGTGAAGACTCAAGAGGAAGCAAAACAAAGGTTACAAAAACTAGAAATAAATGGTATTAAAGCATATATTCAACAGCAGTAAAAATTAACAATATCAATAGGACTTATACTCTTATCTTACTTTGTCCCTTTGCGCCTTTGCGCCTTTGCGTGAGATTTAAAAATTCAGAATCAGATTTTTATTTCAATGTTGGGTAATTCCTAAACTCCTTGAAATTCTCGCTCCTGACTCCTGACTTCAGGAAACATCCTATAGTTATATCGTCAAAGTATCTGATATACATTGGGAAGGATCTCGCGTCTAACGTTTCATGACAACAAAACTGTTAAACAACCGCTATCAAGTTATCCAGGTACTCGGTGCTGGTGGGTTTGGGGAAACTTCCCTCGCAGAAGACATCCACCTTCCTTCCCGTCGTCGCTTCGTCATTAAAGAACTAAAACCTATTAACCACGATCCTGGAACTTCTCAACTCATTCAACAAAGATTTGAGAGAGAAGCCGCGATATTAGAAAATCTAGGGGAAACCAGCGATCAAATTCCCAAACTTTACGCCTATTTTCCCGAAAATAGCAAATTTTACTTAGTGCAAGAATGGATTGAAGGACAAACCCTCAGCAATATTATCCAATCAAAAGGCAAGTTAAATGAAACAGTTGTTAGAGAAATTCTTGTCAGTTTGCTGTCAGTTTTAGATTATGTCCACAGCAAAGGTATTATTCATCGAGATATAAAACCAGATAATATCATCCTTCGCTCCCAGGATAATAAACCAGTGTTAATTGATTTCGGTGCAGTGAAAGAAACTATCCGTACCGTGATCAATCCTTCAAGCAATCCTGTACAATCCATAGTTATCGGTACTCCTGGTTATATGCCTAGTGAGCAAGCGATCGGTCGTCCAGTTTATGCTACTGATATTTATAGTTTAGGCTTAACTGCCATTTATTTACTCACAGGTAAACACCCCCAAGAATTAGAAACTCACCCGCAAACAGGGCAAATATTGTGGCAAAAATACGCTGAGGGAATATCCCCAGTAATGGTACAGATACTTACACAAGCTATTGAACCACGTCCTGGCGATCGCTATACCACAGCCAGTAAAATGCTCTATGCTTTAAAATCTGGTCAAAATAATTATAAGAATTACAAACCCTCCCATTCTCCCACCACCAGCGCCACAAAAATCCTTAACCAGCCAACTCAACCCACATATTCACCCGCAAAAACTCCAGTTATCAAACAAGTCAACAATCCTAATAACTGGCAGAAACCCGCTATCATTTTTGGTGGTGTAGCAATTGGTATTGTAATTGGTTTAGTAACAGCTTCTAACCGTCAGCCACAACCTTCAACTTCAGCGTCCACCAACTCCACAGTAACAACAGAAGCACAAACTCCCTCTGTTTTACCTACAAATTCCCCGGTTTTGGAAGTTTCACCCACACCAGTAATTACACCAACTCCCCCTATTCAACCTGAAATCATTTCTAATCCCATACCAGAAAGCAATTCTTCTCCAGAAATAACACCACCACCAGCGGATAAGCCTGTAATTGAAAATACTTCCATTCCTCCAGTCACATCCACACCCCAAGCGGAAATACAACAACAGCAACCACAGCCAGAAGCAGTTCCCTCAGCAGAGGTATTATCTGATTCTCGGAAACAGCCAGAACAACCGCCTACTCAACCAGAAGTATTGCCCAAATCAGAGGTATTTTCAGATACCCAGAAAAAGCCCGAAAAGAATAAACCTAAGTCAACAGGCCAATTAAATGCCACCAATATCAGGACAAGTGTACCAACATTTACTACAGGTACATCCAGAAGCACGGTAGAAGCCGCATTAGGCAAACCCAGAAGGGATTTAAGGGGATTATGGCCTAATACCCGTGCAGTTATCTATGAAGTAGTACCCGATAAAATAGACCTGGGTTATTTATTTGACCGTGACACTGGTAGACTCAGACAAACAGAAGTCGGTTTTGCGGGAACTGTAGATCATCAAATCATGCAAACAACTTTAAATGGTTTATTAGCAGGAAAAGCAACCGCAGAAATTCAACAAGGACTACAACAAATTCAACAACGTCAGACAGACAATTTTACCTTCAAAAAAGGTGGAGTTAAAGGGCAAATAATCAGGCAAAATTGCGATTCAATTTATATTAGTGTTTGGGAAGCAGATTTACATGATTTTGTTGATCCTGCAACGGCTAAACAATGTTAAACCAATTTAACAATTACCTCTAAAATACTCTCAATTTTTTGCCAGAATTAGGATGTCCAGGATTTGAGGATTTACAGGATGTTACTTGATGATGGTTGGTTATGTAGGGTTTGCTGAATAAACCTAAAACCTTGATATATCAAAGGTTAGAGGCTGATAAACACAGAAATTAGTGCAAGGGTTTTGAAGGGTATACCGGAAAAAGTGTACATTTTTTGGGATTTCAAGAGATGGCAAAGAAATTTTCAAATCTCCTCCTGACTCCTGTACGGGCGAAGCATTCGGAAAATAGGCTTGGACAAAAATTGATAATTAGTCGCCCTAATGCTTCGCCCCTACCACTTCTGACTCCTGACTCCTATGCCCTCACGGAAAGACTTTCTCAGCAACCCCTATGTAGGGTTTGCTGATAGCGTAGCGTGGCGTTAGCCAGTGCCAGCTTTTATGAGGTGGCAACTGAAAAACCTTGCACTTAATTCCTACTTCAAGAAAAAATCGTTCCTATCCAACTATTGAAACTGTCACCGTGGCCTAGCACCTGTCACCTGTCACTGGTCCTTCACAGATAACTTTTTCAGCAAACCTTAACTATACGCAAGCAATAACATTAATAACAGCCTAATAATTTTGACAAAATATAGAATAATTTTTAACCAGTTGTTAGGGCAAGCTAAAAGAATAGCTCACCCTAAATAATTTACAATTACAAATTACTTGATGGTTACAGTACCACCAGCTTCAGCAATGCGTTTCTTGATGTCTTCAGCAGCTTCCTTATTAACACCTTCTTTGACGGGTTTAGGAGCAGCTTCCACTAAGTCTTTAGCTTCTTTTAGACCCAAACCAGTGATTTCACGGACAATCTTGAGAACTGCAATTTTCTTGTCAGCGGGTACAGATTCGAGAATAGCATCAAATTCGGTCTTCTCTTCAACAGCTTCAGCAGGAGCAGCAGCACCAGGAGCAGCCATCATCATCATGCCGCCAGCAGGAGCAGCAGCACTTACACCAAAAGCTTCTTCAATTTGCTTAACTAATTCCGCAGCTTCTAATAAAGTCAAAGATTTTAACTGTTCTAAAATTTGATCGGTTGCAGTAGACATTGATAGAACTCCTAAAGAATTTTGATTTGTTTTTTGTCAGTTGTCATTAGTTATTAGATACTGGTTTTAACTAACAGCATTTAACTAATGAAAAATTGTTATTCAGCAGCAGCTTCAGCGCCGTCTTTGTCTTTATCAGAGACAGCTTGAATAGCACGAGCCAAAGAACTTGGAACTTCGTTGATACCCACAGCCACCTTGGTAGCCAAAGCGTTGATAGCTCCAGCAATTTGCGCCATAAGTTGTTCCTTAGATGGCAAGTCTCCTAAGGCCTTGACATCCGCTTCTTTCAACAAGCGCCCTTCCATGACACCGCCACGAAGTTCTGTCTTCTTGGTGGCTTTTTGGAATTCCTGGTAGGCTTTAATTGCTGATAAATCATCTTTAACTAACACAAAGGCTGAAGAACCTTTGAGCAGTTCTGACATTGGTTTCCATTGCTCATCTTCCTGAATGGCAATGCCCATAAAGGTGTTTTTAGTCACCTTACAAACAGCGCCACTAGGACGTAAACGCCGCCTTAAGTCTGTAATTTCGGCAACTGTTAGACCTTGGTAGTCAATTACGAGTGCTAAAGTTGACTCGTTTAAAGTCCCTTTCAGGTCAGCTACTATTTCTTTCTTGTTTTCTAACGTTCTACCCATGCTTATCTCACCTCCAAGGGCAAAATCTTAATTAGTGAACATTGGCAAAAGGCAGGAGTCAGGAGTCAGGAGTCAGAAGGTCAATATTTCTTCCCCATCTCCCCATGTCCTCATCTTCTTATCTCCCCAGTCACCAGTCACCAGTCACCAGTCACCAGTCACCAGTCACCAGTCACCAGTCACCAGTCACCAGTCACCAGTCACCAGTCCCCAGTCACCAGTCACCAGTCACCAGTCACCAGTCACTAGTCACCAGTCACCAGTCACCAGTCACCAGTCCCCAGTCACCAGTCCCCAATCACCAATCACCAATCACCAATTCCCTTGTAAAATATGACAGTTGTATTATATGCCCGAATGTGATTGAGCGTTATACTTTGCCCGAAATGGGCAATTTGTGGAATGAAAACTATAAGTTACAAACCTGGCTACAGGTAGAAATTGCTGTTTGTGAAGCTCAAGCAGAACTAGGTTATATTCCCAAAGAAGCGGTAGCGGAAATTAAAGCCAAGGCGAATTTTGACCCCAAGCGGGTGCTAGAAATTGAGGCAGAAGTTCGCCATGATGTGATTGCTTTCTTGACAAATGTCAATGAATATGTTGGTGATGCTGGACGTTATATTCACCTCGGTTTAACCAGTTCCGATGTACTGGATACGGCATTAGCACTACAATTAGTTGCTAGTTTGGATATCTTGTTACAACGATTAGAAGATTTAATTGGGGCAATTCGCAACAAGGCCAGAGAACACCGTTATACTGTGATGATTGGGCGATCGCATGGTATTCACGCTGAACCTATTACCTTTGGTTTTAAATTAGCTGGTTGGTTAGCGGAAGTATTGCGACATCAAGAACGTTTGCAAGTCCTGAAAAAAAATATCGCTGTCGGTAAAATATCCGGGGCGGTGGGAACTTATGCCAATATTGAACCTCGTGTAGAAGCGATCGCTTGTCAAAAACTTGGACTTAAACCCGATACCGCTTCCACTCAAGTTATTTCCCGTGATCTTCATGCCGACTTTGTGCAACAATTAGCTTTACTGGCGGCATCTATAGAACGCTTTGCCGTAGAAATTCGCAACTTGCAAAAAACCGACGTTTTAGAAGTTGAAGAATACTTCTCCAAAGGTCAAAAAGGCTCTAGTGCCATGCCTCACAAACGCAACCCCATCCGCTCAGAAAGACTGACAGGAATGGCGCGACTGGTAAGAAGTCATGCAGGAGCAGCTTTAGAAGACGTAGCTTTATGGCATGAACGAGATATTTCTCACAGTTCCGTCGAACGGGTAATTTTACCAGATGCTTGCATTTTAACACACTTTATGCTACATGAGATCACCGACTTGGTGACAAATTTGCTGGTATATCCCCAGAACATGGAACGCAACCTTAACTGCTATGGTGGAGTCGTCTTTAGTCAAAAGGTTCTCTTAACCTTAGTAGATAAAGGACTTAGCCGGGAAGAAGCTTATAGCATAGTTCAGCAAAATGCCCATACTGCTTGGAATAAACCAGAAGGTAATTTCCGTAATTTGATTAGTAAAGACCCCCGTGTAACTGCAAACTTGTCAGCAGCAGAAATAGATGCTTGTTTTGATCCACAAAACCATCTGAGACATTTAGATCAAGTTTATCAAAGACTGGGAATTTAAAATTTAGGAGTCAGGAGTCAAAACTAGAAGTGAGAAACTGTTCCCGGATCTACCTGTGGAAATATGAACTTTTCACATCTTAATTGCTTCTGACTCCTGTATTTTTGACAATTTGGTACAGGTTCTGATCCTTCATAACGGAAAAATCGTCAATCCAAAATCGATTGACTCCTGAACTCCTAACCCTCACGAAAAGACTTTTTCAGCAAACCCTACTTACCTGATACTTGTATATTAAAATAACTTGAATCCATAAAATTACTGATTTAGTAAAGAATCTGCTAATTGATGTGCAAAAATTTTCAATTTAAATTCCTATATATCTACCCAAACATCTGAACTATAGATTACAACTTTGTATATAGCACCAAGTTAGTGAGGTACAGAGTTTTTTATCTTTGGGAATTGGGAATTGGGAATTGGGAATTGGGAATTGGGAATTGGGAATTGGGAATTGGTAACAGTAAATAAATTAGGGTGTACCTCATGAGACTGGGAAACGCTATATAAAACATAAAGACAGTATTGTAAAATATTTTATGGATACACTGATTAACGTCCGTTTTGCACAAAAACCATTCCCAAAAAAACTAAACATTCATAACTCTTCTTTGCTCATCTACTTATAGAAGGTATACTCCTATGATTGAAATCCTCGCTACACTCTCTGCTGGAGCAGCAGCAGGACTAAGATTAGCTATACCTTTGTTAATTATTGGCTTGTTACAAGGTAGCAACCTCTGGTCTGAGATACCAATTTTATCACGTATTTCACCTTATGTTTTAATTTTTGTACTAACCAGTTGGTCACTATTTGAAATATTTGCTTCCAAACAGCTACGAGGACAGAGAATATTACAACTGGTGGAGTTATTTTTGTCCCCCATAGTAGGAGCAATTATGGGGTTAGCAGTAGCTTCAGCTACAGAATTACCAAGTTGGTTAATTGCCTTGGTAGGTGGTTTGTTGGCTTTGGTACTTCAGTTAGTACAGTTAGGCTGGTTTTATCGTTTGCGCGGTTTACCATTGTGGGCAGTTTTTTTGCAAGATAGCTTGTGTATTGTACTGGTAATTTTTGCCGTGGATGCTCCCCAACAAGGAGGATTAATAGCTTTAATTCTGCTCTGGTTTGCAGTTCGTAGTGCCGCACAGTGGTATCACTGGTATTGGGAAAATCGTAAGAATAGGGAATAGGGACTGGTGACTGGTGACTGGGGACTGGTGACTGGTGACTGGTGACTGGGGACTGGTGACTGGTGACTGGTGACTGGTGACTGGGGACTGGTGACTGGTGACTGGG
>NZ_JACJUZ010000146.1:0-3484 GCF_014299995.1 Sphaerospermopsis sp. LEGE 00249
GGGGACTGGGGACTGGGGAAGAAGCAGGGGAAGTTATTTGTATTTTTCCCAATCACCAATTACCAATTACCAATTACCAATTACCAATTACCAATTACCAATTACCAATCACCAATTACCTCACTTTCTCATTTTGTCAATTTCTTTTTGTAATTCTTCAATTTGTTTTCTTAATGTTTCTGCTTCATCTTCAGGTGTTTCAACTTTAACATTTACTGCACCTTCTGATGGGGTTTTTTGATAGTTACCTTGCTTGATTTGCTGATATTCTTCTGATACTGCCCAAGTGCGTAAATAATGCACTCTATCTACAGGGAAAGGATGACTCATCATCATTCCTTGAGCGCCATTATACATGAGAAATTTATATACTTGATTGAGTCTATTATCATCTAGTGTTTGATATTTTTCTGACTGCTGAATAAATTCTTGTAAACTACATTCATGGGCATATTTATTACTACCGCCTGATATTTTCATCATGGTTGAGATGACTGTATTGAGGTCATCCATGACTAATAATGCGGCGCGATCTGCGGATAATTCGGCTTTACGTCGCCATTCAAAAAAGGCAAAAATTAAAGCTTGAGTGACTAAATTTCCCAAACCAAAGGTTAATTCGCCAATGGTAGAAGCGGCGCTCATTGCCCACATCGCCATTTGAATTAAAATAGTATGACCACATTTAATATGCCCCAGTTCATGGGCTAATACTGTCCTAATTTCGGCTTCATTGAGTAAGTCGAGTATACCAGTGTTAACTACTATGTAAGGATTTTCTTGCCCTAGTGCGTAGCTGTTGGCTTGGGGGTTTTGTGAAATAAATAGTGCTGGTTCTGGGTAAATATCCAGATCCCGTACACATTCGCGAAACATCTGGTAAATAGTGGAATATTGGCGTGGTCCAACTTGGATATTATTGCCCATTAAATAAATTAATTGCGGACGTTCATAGACAAATTCCACAAATTTACGAGCGATTAAATCAAAGCCCGGTAAACTGCGTAAAGCTTCCTCGGCTTGGCGATCTAGTGGATGTCTGAAGGCTTCGCTGGAAATTCCTTTGTAAGTTGGCATAATGTAAAGATGTTAGTGAATGGTGATTGGGGACTGGTGACTGGGGACTGGGGACTGGGGACTGGTGACAGGAGGAAGAAGAAAAATAAATATTCCCTATTCCCTATTCCCTGACAACATAATAAAAGTGTGGCAGTTCGGAAAAAAGTCATTTGTTATGGGATGAAAAGCGCGTGATTGAGGCTGAAGTTCATTTATCACTACATAACTTTCTGCGATCGCAAGAGGGTTTTCCAACTTGGCCTCACCACTTGACGATGGCACGGTTGGTAGCACGGGCTTTGCGTTTGGGACGTAGTGCTTTAATTCAAGTCGGGGCTGTTTGTGGCTACCAGGGTCGATATCGCACCAGTTTTATTGCGTCTGCTTTGATGTGGCATGGTCCTGTAATTATTGTGGCATCGGCAACTGTCCAGCAGCGTTTACTAAATATAGAAATTCCCAGGTTACAGCAGTGGTTATCAGCTAATAAACCCATTAGAACAGGTGAAGTTTGGCCTGGTTCTGATTTTCAAGGGTTGCTGTTAACTTCCCCCCAAGCTTGGTTAAAAGGGCAGTTGGCTGATAATGGTAGTTTTCCCCCTAATATTCCTACTATTATTGATGGTGTTGATGATTTGGAAGATTGGGTACGTGATCAGCTAACTCAAGATATTCAACCTCATGACTGGGAGCAACTGATGTTGGCTTGTCCCCAGGAAGCTGAGGTAATTCGGGAAGCTAGGGTACAATTGACACATGAATTATTCCAACATCCAGAAAACCCGTACCACTGTTATCTGATTTCTCAAAGGGAAATTGAAATTTTACAAGGTTTGTATTCTAGCTTCGAGTCCATAAGTAATCTACCAAAAAGCTGGCAGGAATTTTGGCTGCTGTTCCAAAACTTGACCGAGGATTTTTCTCCTACTACCATCACTCCATCACCCCATCACCCTATTACCCTATCTTCTGCTCTTTTCTGGGCTACTATTGCTCGTCGTCAAGGATTATTTTCTTTACATTATGCCCCGATGGAATTGGCTAAAATACTCGCCCCTATTTGGCAGCGGCAACCTGTGGTATTGATTGGTAGTGCGGTAGAACCAGAAACGGAAGTTCCTCTATTTCGTCAGCGTTTGGGGTTGGAGGATGTGACTTGTTTGAAGTTTTCTAGTGATAGTCAAGGGGAGGCAATTCAACTTTATGCACCCTATAAGTTGCCTTTACCTAATACACCGGAATTTCAAGGGGCGTTTATTCATCAAGTTCGTACTTTGGTTTGTTTAAGTGCTACATCTCCAGGTACGACTGTGGTTTTGGTGGGGGATGTGCCGCTGAAAGCAAGGGTGGGGGCAATTTTGGCTTCGGAGTTTGGTTCACGGGTACAGGTGGAAAAAACTTGTTTGGATGAAAATGGAATTTTGGTGAGTGGTTGGGAATTTTGGCGATCGCATCAAGATGTTTTACCAGCACCCCGGTTGTTAATTATTGCCACTTTGCCTTTACCATCTTTGGAAAATCCTTTGGTGGCTGGTAGGGTAACTCATTACAAGCGATCGCACCAAGATTGGTTTAGGTTATATTTATTACCTACTGCCTTGAATGAACTGCAACGAGCGATCGCCCCAGTCCGGGAAAATCAAGGTATTGTGGCTTTACTTGATAGTCGTGTTGTGAACCGCAGTTATGGCGCTCAAATTCTCGCTGCTCTGAGTCCTCTAGCACGCTTAAATTATCTCGATCCCAGTCTATTTTCTCCCAATAATGAAGACAATTCAAATGGATGATGGGTGATGGGTGATGGGTGATGGGTGATTGGAAAACTAAAAATTCTCACTCCTGACTTCTTTCCCAAATCGCCGTGATTCCTGCGAACATAGATTAAGAAGCTAAAACGAACTTTAAATTATTGATTATGGGTGAAGCAAAACGTCGTAAAAGCACATTAGGAGAACAATACGGGCAAGAAACTCGCATTTTACCCTGGGTTCCTATCACTAAATCTCAAGCAGAATTGTTTGTGAAAATCACTACTCGCGGAGCTTGGATTGGTATTGGCGCTATGGTAGTAGTATGGGTAACAATCCGTTTTATCGGACCTGCTTTTGGTTGGTGGCAAGTAGTGGCTTAAAGTAGTGAACAGGTGATTGGTGATTGGTGATTGGTGATACAATTTTGGTTTTTGGATTATATTTCATGAACTCCAATCTAAAATCTAAAATCTAAGATAGGGTTTGCTGAATAAACCTAAAACCTTGATATGTCAAAGGTTAGAGGCTGATAAACACAGAAATTAGTGCAAGGGTTTTGAAGGGTATACCGGAAAAAGTGTGCATTTTTGGGGATTTCAAGAGATGGCAAAGAAATTTTCAAATCTCCTCCTGACTCCTGACTCCTGACTCCTGACTCCTGACTCCTGACTCCT
>NZ_JACJUZ010000147.1:0-3401 GCF_014299995.1 Sphaerospermopsis sp. LEGE 00249
TCGCCCGAATGCTTCGCCCTTACAGGAAAATAACCTGTGATCAAAATTGATAATTTATCGCCCGAATGCTTCGCCCTTACAGGAAAATAACCTGTGATCAAAATTGATAATTTATCGCCCGAATGCTGATGCTTCCAGCACGCTTCGCGAACGCCCGTACAGGAGTCAGGAGTCAGGAGTAAAACAGGCTTTGTGTATAGGTTTCAATTTAGATTCTGTGCCTCATTGATCTGCAACCTGCTGTAAGTTACAACATTAGGATTACATTTAGCCAAAATAAAATGATTCACAAAAAAATATCTATTAGCTTGATGCTGTTATTTATCGGTGTTCAAATTAATGTTAACCAGCACATAGCTCAAGCACAAACCCCAACAGCACCAGCAACTACCACAAAATATACTTGTTCTGCTCAAATAGAATCATCTATAGATGCTGTAATTAATCGTCCTATATTTAAGAGAATGCGTTGGGGAATTTTAATCAAACCCCTATCATCTCCACAAACTCTTTACAGTCGAGATCCAGAAAAATATTTTATTCCTGCTTCTAATACTAAACTTTTCACAACAGCAGCCGCATTGCAGAAACTAGGGGCAAATTTTCGCATTCGTACCTCTGTTTATCAAGACAGTGAAGGTATTTTGCGAGTTGTTGGTAGAGGAGATCCAAGTTTTAAAAATGAGCAATTAACAATATTAGCCAAGCAATTATATCAAAAAGGTATTCGAGAAATTAATCAATTAATTGCTGATGATAGTTATTTTCAAGGTGAGGTAGTTCATCCTAGTTGGCAATGGGAAGATGTACAATCTTATTATGGCGCACCTGTCAATAGTTTAATTGTTAATGAAAATACTTCTGTTATAACTTTTTTGCCTCAAGAAATTGGAAAACCTTTAAAAATTAAATGGTCTAATCCTCTGGATGCTTATAATTGGCAGATTGAAAATAATGCAATTACTACTCCAGAAAATGAACCGGGTGATGTGGAAGTTTACCGAGGTTTAAAAGGTCAGATTTTAAGAATCACAGGAAAATTGCCTGTAAACTCAGAACCAGATATTACAGCTATAGCGGTATTTGATCCTGCTCAAAATTTCTTGCAAAATTTCCGTTTAACTTTAACAAAATCAGGAATAAAAGTTAACCGGACATCTGTTAATAATGGTGGTAATAATGAACAAGAAATAGCCGCTGTTGAATCTCCGCCGCTATCTGAATTATTAGTAGAAACAAATGTCAATAGTAATAATTTGTATACTGAAGTCTTACTCAGAAGTTTAGCTGATAAACAGCAATTAGCCAAAAATAAAAATACTGCTGATTTAGGATTGCAAGCTTTAAAAAATACGTTAACTGAATTAGGAATTGAACCGAATAGCTATAAGATTGTAGATGGTTCTGGGTTATCTCGTAAAAATTTAATTAGTCCAGAAGCTTTGGTACAACTTTTGCAAGTAATGAGTAAATCTTCCCAAGCAGAAGTATTTCGTGCTTCTTTACCTGTTGCTGGTGTTACTGGTACTTTAAAAAATCGTTTTCTGAATACATCTGCTCAAGGAATTGTCCAAGCAAAAACAGGTACTATGATGGGTGTGGTTTCTTTATCTGGATATGTCAATGTTCCTAATTATGAAACTTTGGTTTTTAGTATTATGGTAAATCAGTCTGAACAACCTGCAAGTGTGGTGAGAAAAGCAATGGATGAAATTGTTGTGTTATTAACGCAGTTGAAGAGAGATCAACTTTGTTAGCTATCCGCCAACATAATAAATTCTACTGCAATTGTTTACAAAAGCAAATCAATATAGTTGCTGTTTCCGGTTTAGGGACTAGTACCGCTTCGCGGAAGTCAAAAGTCAAAAGTCAAAAGTCAAAAGTCAAAAATAATAGGTCGTAAGCTTTTTAGCCATTGAGAATGGTTGGTTTATTTAGGGTTTGCTGAATAAACTCAAAACCTTGATATATCAAAGGTTAGAGGCTGATAAACACAGAAATTAGTGCAAGGGTTTTGAAGGGTATACCGGAAAAAGTGTGCATTTTTTGGGATTTCAAGAGATGGCAAAGAAATTTTCAAATCTCCTCCTGACTCCTGACTCCTGACTCCTGACTCCTGACTCCTATGCCCTCACGGAAAGACTTTCTCAGCAACCCCTATTTACGCCGTGCTGTACTAACCTAAGTTGCTACTTATAAATATTCAAGTTTAATTCTGGATTTGATTTCCCTGAACCACCTTATACAAGGCGAGTAAATCATCAAATTCCCCTTTTTTCAGAGGGATCTAGGGCTATTCAAAAGGCTGATAATTATAATTAGCAACTTGGGTTACTAGACAAATGTCTATGGCATATCAAAATTTTCTTTTCAGTCTTCTACCCTTCCAGAATTATTGTCAACAACCAAGTCAGGATTTACTAACAATTTCTTAAAATTAATAAAAATAAAGTTTTCTTAAATTCCGCAATTGCCACAAAGACATTCGGAAAATACTGGTTTATTCTTGAATTATAAAGGTATTAGTAGTGGAAATTTATTTATCAAATTGATCCAATAATTTTTTTAAATAAAATGCCCACTACTCCTGAAGCAATTTTATAATATTTTGTTCCACCTATGGCTCCCGAACACACAAAAATTAAATTTCCTCTTTGGGATTATTTGAACCAGCCCTTATTTGGTCGTGATACTAAATTTATCTGGAATCCTCGTCAGTTTGCGCTAATATGGAGAGTTAAACTTTTAGAACGGTGTTTGGCTAAACATTCCGATGCCAAAGGACCTCAACAGTCTTAGTTTACAAGTGACAAATGACAGGTTACACTGAAAAGCGATAACTGATAACTGTTTATGCCTCGTATTCTCACGAGGCTTTTTCCATCCATTCGCTGAGAATTAAGAAACTGATTCCTGTGCTAAACTCACATATTACTCAGATGTCGCCTTTTTGCTGTTATGCGGAATAGGTGAAATATTTGCTTTTATCATCAAGCTAAATTGCTATGACAGTAGATTGCAGATCAATGAGGCTTCCGTGAGTGTCAGCAGAACGGTACAAAATCAAAACTGAAACCTAGATACAAAGCCAGTTTTACTCCTGACTCCTGACTCCTTTACGGGCTTTCGCGAAGCGTGCTGGAAGCATCAGCATTCCGGCGATAAATTATCAATTTTTATCACAGGTTATTTTCCTGTAAGGGCGAAGCATTCGGGCGATAAATTATCAATTTTGATCACAGGTTATTTTCCTGTAAGGGCGAAGCATTCGGGGGATAAATTATCAATTTTGATCACAGGTTATTTTCCTGTAAGGGCGAAGCATTCGGGCGATAAATTATCAATTTTGATCACAGGTTATTTTCCTGTAAGGGCGAAGCATTCGGGCGATAAATTATCAA
>NZ_JACJUZ010000148.1:0-3398 GCF_014299995.1 Sphaerospermopsis sp. LEGE 00249
GGGTTTCGGTGGGTGTAGGTTCAACTGGGTTTTCTAAAGCGATATTCAAACTATAATCACTTTCAGCCACTTCTGTGGACAAAGTTAATTGAATAATGTATTCACCACTATTTAATAATAGCCCTTGATAAGAAGTAACTCGCTCTGAATCATAACTAATCGGTTTACCATCAGCAGTTAGCACTGTTAACACAACTCCACTTTCTTTGTCAACAGATACAGTTAACTTTTGCCCAACATCACCCGTAAAGCTGTATTTAATTATTTCCTGAGCCTTGATAGTATCATCTACCTTAATTGTGTTAGATGTTCCGAATCTTAAACGTTTTGTATAGAAAACAAATTCAGTATTAGTTGGTGTTGGTGTTGGTGTTAATGTTAAATCTGGTGTTGGTGTAGATGTCAAACCGGGAATAACAGGAGAAGGAAAACTTTGGGGTGTGGTTGCTTGTTCTGGTGGTGTTTGTGATTGTTGACTGCGAAGAGAATTAACCACTGTCCAAGAACCAAATCCTGCTAAGATTACTACGGCACTGCCAATAGCACCAATAGCTAACGGATTATCTAAGATAGAGCTACTTTGATGCGGTGGAATTACTGGATCAAGTGTGTTGGGTGTTAGTGGTAAAGGATCGGGACGATGACTAACAGCAACGGTTGGCAGATATGATACCTCTGGCTGCGGAATATGCCGTTGCTCCAGAGATTCTAAAGCTGATAATACATCCTTAGCACTTTGATAGCGATCGCCCGGTACATAACTTAACATCCGATTTAAAACTTCAGCAAATCCGTGATTCACTTCTACCCATTGCTGCCAGTTCCAAGTCAGTTGGGTTTCATCAAATAACTCTGCTGGTTCTTTTCCCGTCAACAAAACTATAGCCGTTACCGCCAGTGCATACAAATCACTATTAGGATAAGCTTTACCGGACTGCATTTGTTCACTAGGAGAATAGCCCGGTTTACCCACCGTTGTCACCGGCTTTTTTTCCGGGGTAGATAACCGTGTAGCGAGTTCTTTCACCACCCCAAAATCAATTAATACAGGTTTTTGATCAATATCCCGTAAAATCAAATTATCTGGCGAAATATCCCGGTGAATAATTCTCTTGTTGTGAATATGCTCCAAAACGGGCAACAAAGAACATAGTAAGTGTAATACCTCAGCTTCAGTAAAAGCTTGACTTTCAGCGCGACGTTCATTTAACAGGGTGTGATAGGTCTTCCCGCTAATGTAATCTTGCACCAAAAATAAGCGTTGATCTTGGGAAAACTTCTCTCTAAACTTGGGTATTTGCAAATGCTCGATTTGATATAAAGTGGCAGCTTCGCGTTCAAACAACTCTTGTGCCTTTTTTCCACCATAAACACCCGTCTCCGTGAGCATTAATTCTTTAATTGCACAAAGTTCGTTAAAGCGTCTTTCGTCTTCTGCGAGATAGGTTCTACCAAAACCCCCTTGTCCGAGAATGTGAATGATGTGATAACGATTTTGTAGAACAGTACCAACTTTAATGGGTGGTTGCATAATCAATAGAGTAAGTGTAATAGCAACTGAGCTAGAAATTAACTAAAGCATAAACGTGGGAATTGGGAATTGGGAATTGGGAATTGGGAATAAAGAATTATCTATTCACTGTCACCTGTCACCTGTCACCTGTCCCCAATATAGAAGATCGAATAACTCAGTTTCTCAATTTGACGCTAGTATCATAAAATAAGTACCTGCATCTTGAAGGCTCGATCTTTAGTTTTCAACATTCCGCAGTCAGCAAATTTCTATTGTCCCCTGCTTAAATTGTCCACCGGCATTGATCATTTTCTGTAGGACCGATTAATACTGCCCAAAATTGGAAAAAATTTTGAATTTATGTGCAAATAAATTGATCTCAGTGATAAAAGAAACGGTATAATAAGTGATCTACCATAGCAAATTATCAAATATTTGGGTGGTTCATTCCAATTTCCAAAAATGGAACTCTGAAACTATTGATCAAAATAGATGTCAGTATATTCCTCATTGGTTTTTTCTCAGAAGAACTAGAAAATTAGTGAATGTAAGTATATGGAGAAATATTGCAAGTTTGTATAGAAGTTTCAACAAAACTTACAAATGTTTTGTTTAGTCTATCTATGACCGTGAAATCTGCTAAATCTCTGATGATAATATCGCCATGAATGCACATCGAGGATCTGCTGTGCTGAGTTCTGCAACTTTGACAATGCACCCAGTCACCACAGGATTGACTGAAAATCACCGTCTGCGGCTGTTTTCTGGCTCTGCCAATTTACAATTATCCCAAGAAGTCGCTCGTTACCTGGGGATGGACTTGGGTCCGATGATTCGCAAAAGATTTGCGGATGGTGAACTGTATGTTCAAATCCAAGAATCTATTCGCGGTTGTGATGTCTATTTAATCCAGCCAACGTGCCAGCCAGTTAACGACCATTTAATGGAATTACTGATTATGATTGATGCTTGCCGTCGCGCATCTGCACGGCAAATTACCGCAGTAATTCCCTATTATGGTTATGCCCGCGCTGACCGCAAAACCGCAGGACGAGAATCTATCACCGCTAAACTGGTTGCTAACCTGATTACTCAAGCTGGTGCTAGTCGTATTCTCGCAATGGACTTACACGCAGCACAAATACAGGGGTATTTTGATATACCCTTTGATCATGTTTATGGTTCACCCGTAATACTGGATTATTTACAGAGTAAACAACTACATGATGTTGTAGTGGTTTCCCCTGATGTGGGCGGTGTGGCACGAGCCAGAGCATTTGCCAAAAAATTGAATGATGCACCTCTGGCAATTATTGATAAACGCCGTCAAGCTCACAACGTCGCTGAGGTTTTGAATGTCATCGGTGATGTCAGAGGCAAAACGGCGATTTTAGTAGATGACATGATTGATACAGGCGGAACAATTACTGAAGGTGCGAAATTACTCCGTCAAGAAGGCGCTAGTCAAGTATATGCTTGTGCTACCCATGCAGTATTTTCACCACCAGCGATTGAACGCTTATCCAGTGGCTTATTTGAGGAAGTGATAGTTACTAACACTATTCCTATTCCTGAAAGTAATCGTTTTCCTCAGTTAGTCACGCTTTCAGTTGCTAATTTACTTGGTGAGGCGATTTGGCGGATTCACGAAGATAGTTCATTAAGTAGCTTATTCCGTTAGATGGCGAATTAAATCACCCCCAAGGATGATTTTTATCTGGAGTCGGTAGGGGTTTAGCAATGCTAAACCCTTACATTTATCTTGGGGAATAGGGAATAGGGAATTGGGAATAGGGAATTGGGAATTGGGAATAGGGAATTGGGAATAGTTGATTAAAAAACATAAAATTGATTACCCAGTCACCAGTCCCCAGTCCCCAGTCCC